>NZ_CAKJTO010000056.1:0-34352 GCF_917627405.1 Protofrankia sp. Cj5 | reverse complement strand
GCCCAGGCCGCCGCCCGCCTGGCGAGCGCCGGTCCGCTCCGGGCCGACAGCGGCAGCAGCACCGGCTCGCCGTCGCCGGACGGTTCGGCCGGCTGCGGCTGTGGCGTGGCCGGCGCGCCCGACAGCACCAGGTGGGAGTTGGTCCCGCCGAAGCCGAAGGAGCTGACCCCGGCCAGCCGGGCTGGCCGGCCGCCAGGCCGGTCCGGCCAGCGCTGCCCGTTGCCGGCCGCGACCCGCACGGCCAGGCCGTCCAGCCCGGACAGCGGGCTGGGCCGCTCGAAGTGGACGGTCGGCGGGATCTCACCGTGGTGCAGGGCCAGCGCTACCTTGATCAGACCGGCGATGCCGGCCGCCGCCTCCAGGTGGCCGAGGTTGGACTTGGCCGAACCGACGACCAGCGGGCGGCCGTCGGGCCGGCCCGCCAGCAGCACCTCCACCAGCGCCCCGAGCTCGATCCGGTCGCCGACCGCGGTGCCAGTGCCGTGCGCCTCGACGTAGTCGACCGCCGCCGCGTCCACCCCGGCCGCGGTGTAGGCCGAGCGCAGCAGCGCCTCTTGGGCTGGCCGGCTGGGCGCGGTCAGCCCGTTGGTACGGCCGTCGGAGTTGAGCGCGCCGGCCCGGATCACCGCGTAGACGCGGTCACCGTCGGCGACCGCCTGTGACAGCGTCTTGAGCACCACGACCCCGGCGCCCTCGGCGCGGACGTAGCCGTCGGCCCGGTGGTCGAACGGCTTGCACCGGCCGTCGGCCGCCATCAGCCCGCCGCGGCTGAAGCTCAGGGCGATCCGCGGACTGGTGATGACGTTGACCCCACCGGCCAGCGCCAGCTTGGTCTCGCCGGCCCGCAGCGCCTGGCAGGCCAGGTAGACCGCGACCAGCGACGACGAGCAGGCGGTGTCGACAACCAGGCTCGGCCCGCGCAGGTTCAGGCAGTACGAGAGGCGGTTGGCCACGATGCTCAGCACGCCGCCGGTCCCGTCGTAGGGCTCGGCGCCGTCGAGGGTGCTGAACATGGCGATACCGTGGTCGAACGTGGAGGCACCCAGGTAGACACCGGTGCTCGACCCGGCCAGCCCGCTCGGTGCGACCCCGGCGTCTTCGAGGGCCTCCCAGGCCACCTCCAGCGCGATCCGCTGCTGGGGGTCCATCCGCGACGCCTCGCGCGCGGCGATGCCGAAGAACTCGGCGTCGAAGCCCTCGACGTCGTCGAGGAAACCCCCCCAGCGGGTGTTCATCTTGCCGGCGGTGGCCGGGTCCGGATGGTACAGCGCGTCCGCGTCCCAGCGGGCGGGCGGGACGTGGCCGACCGCGTCGACGCCGCCGGTCAGCAGCCGCCAGTACGCCTCCGGGCCGGCGGCGCCCGGGACCCGGCAGCCGATCCCGACGATCGCGACCGGCTCGGGGCCGCCGGTCCCGGTCACCCATCCCCCGCCTGCCTCGCCTGCCTCGCCTGCCTCGCCGGCATCGCTGGCCAGGCCGGCCACGAAGGCCGCGGCCGCGCCGATTGTCGGGTAGTCGTAGGCCAGCGTGGGTGACAGCGGCCGGCCGACGTGGCGCTGGAGGTCGTCGGATAGTTCCACCGCCTGCATCGACGTCAGCCCGAGGGCGATGAACTCGATGTCGCTGTCGATCGTGTCCGGCTCGGCCCCGGTCACTTCGGCGATCCGGGCGAGGAGCCAGGCGGCGATCGCGTCGATGCCGGTCACTGTGCCCTCCCCGCCGGCTCGGCCACCGGCAGCCGGGCAGGCGTCAGCTCGCCGGCCAGGTAGGCGTCGCGGCAGGCCCGGCGGCGGACCTTCCCACTGGACGTCCGCGGCACCGCGCCCGGCGCGACGAGCACCAGGTCGTCGACGTTGATCCCATGTTCGGCGGCGACCGATGCCCGGACGGCCCGCGTGATCTCGGCCAGCGTCGGCACGGTGCTGGCCGCCGCACCCGCCCAGGCGCCGGCCGGCCGGGCCATTTCGGCCACGATCACCAGCTTCTCGCCGCCACCGTCGTCACCGCCGTCATCGTGGGTGGCGGCGAACGCAGCGCATCCGCCGCCACCCCGGATCCATGGGTGGGCGGCCTCGACAGTGGCCTCCAGATCCTGGGGATAGTGGTTGCGGCCGCCCACGATGACCAGGTCCTTGAGCCGGCCAGTGATGAACAGCTCGCCGTCGTGCAGCACGCCCAGGTCGCCGGTGCGCAGGAACGGCTGGTTACCGTCAGAGACGAGCCGGGCCGCGAAGGTACGCTCGCTCTCCTCGGGCCGCCCCCAATACCCGCCGGCGAGGTCCGGGCCGCCGACCCAGACCTCGCCGACACGGCCCGACGCGCGCGGCTGGCCGGTGTCAGGGTCGACGATCTCTACCCGGCGCTCCCCGGTCGGCGCGCCGACCCCCACGATCGTCTGGCTCCCACCCGGTACCAGCCGCCCGGCGGCCAGCGCCGCTCGGTCGACCCGCAGCATCCGCGGCTGGGCGCCGGCCGTCGACACGGTGGTGATCAGGACGTTCTCGGCGAGGCCGTAGGCGGCGCGCAGGGCCTTCGGGTCGAATCCGTGGGGCCGATAGGCCGCCGCGAACGCGTCAAGGGTCGCCGGTCGGACCGGCTCAGCGCCGTTGAACGCGACCCGCCAGCTCGTCAGGTCCAGCTCGGCCCGTTCATCCGGCGGGACCCGCCGGACGCACAGGTCATAGCCGAAGTTCGGGGCGCCGGCAACGGTACCCCGGTAACGGGTGATAGCGGTCAGCCAGCGGACCGGCCGCTGCACGAATACCAGCGATGGCATGAGGACGGCCGAGGCGCCCAGGTAGAACGTCTGGAGCACTTTGCCGATCAGACCCATGTCGTGGAACAACGGCAACCAGGACACGATCACGTCGTCGGCGCCGAGGCCCATACCGTCCGCCTGCACCCGGGCGTTGCGCAGCAGCGCCTCATGGGTGACCATGACGCCCTTCGGCGTCGAGGTGGAGCCCGATGTGTACTGCAGGAAGGACAGGTCATCGGGCCGGGGCGGGACGGCCTGCCGGGCGGCCTCGACGCCCGGTCCGGCCATCCACACGTCGGGCCCGATGCCGAGCCACCGCGGCGCATCCAGCTCGGGGGCGAACCGAGTGATCTGTGCACGCAGGTCACCCCGGCCGCCGGTGAGCACGGCCGTCGCCGCGCAGTCGCGGGCGATGGCCCGAAGCGTGGCTATCCGGCGCGCCGACCCCACGGGCGTGGGGACCGCCAACGGCACGGCCACCACCCCGGCATGCTGGCAGGCCATGAAGGCGACGATGTAGTCAGCGATGTCGTTTTCGAGGATGAGCGCCCGGTCGCCCGGGGCGCAGACGTCCAGCAGGCGGGCCGCGAGCGTGCGGGCGGCCGCTGCGAGGCGCTCGTAGGTAATCGAGACGCCTTCCTGTCGGCCGTCGGGAAGGACGGTGCAGAAGGTTTTTGATCCCCGTTCCCGCGCGTGTTCGGTCAGTAGCGCGGCGATCGTCGTCGGCCGCGGCGAGGAACGCACATTCAGCTCCTTGGACAGACGCCGTGCGGTACGGGCAGTATCGAGCCGGCGGGCGTTTCCGGCAGCAGTGAACGCGGGGTAGTGACCGCGCCGCGGCGTCGATGGCTGGGAAAGTAGCGGGCCGGTCCCGAGTGCCCGTGCCAGAAATACACGACCAACGCACGGACTTCGATCACAACCCGGTCACAAACATAACCGGGAAGAACGCCGCGGTCAACCCTCGGTAAGTTGCCAGACAGTCTTCATCGCGTTTTTCCTAGTACCGGCGTTACCATGATTAATGCCGCTCGGCTTAAGTACCTAGCCGGGTAGCGATAATGCTAGTACCGGGTCGTCAATGTGACAGACCAGCGACTTTTGCCGCGTACCAGTGATTGGTATCTTCTGCTCGTTCCGCAAAGAAAAAGATGTTCGTATCCCGCACTGGTGTGCACAGGGCGGATCACTCTTTCGGAACTGGGGGGGCCTCAGTGGTCGCCGCTGGACGTTGCTCGGGGTATGTCGGATGCCAGGCGGATGCGTCGCGAGGCGCTGGCTGGCGCCGGCAGGCCCTGGGTGAACTTCCGGCGGCGACCACTAAGGTGCGCGTCACCGCCGGGCAGTGCGGACTCCAGCTCCGGAGCAAAGGAGAATTATCCGTTCCGCGCAATGGATGGAGTCCAGCGTATGACTGTCATAGATCGCAGGAGACTACTCGGACTCGCGGTTGGTGGTGGTGTCACGGCCGCCACCACCGCGGTCATCGGCAATCCGTCGGCATTCGCCGACAGCAACGTGAGCGGACGGCGGGCCATCGTCATCGGGTCCGGGTTCAGCGGCTCGGTGGCCGCGTTGCGGCTGGGCCAGGCCGGGATCCGCACGCTGGTCCTGGAACGCGGGCAGCGTTACCGCTATAGCCCAACCGAAGCTGTGTTCAGCACCGAACTGAACCCGTCGAGTTCCATGTTCTGGTTCCAGGACACGATGATCTGGCCAGGGGTCCCGGAGACGCCGATCGACCGCGTGCCCGGGCTCATGCAGATCGTGGTGGCCAACGGGATCGAAATGGCCTGCGCGGCCGCGGTCGGCGGCGGCTCGGTGGTCTACGCGGGGTGCACCGTGCAGCCGCCGCGCAAGTACTTCGAGGCGCTGTTCCCGGCCGGCGTTTCCTACAGCGAACTCGACCGCGTCTATTACCCGCGGGTGCGCAGGATGCTCAATACGCAGACGGTGCCCGACGATATCTACCGCTCGGACCCGTTCACCCATGCCCGGGCATACGACGACCAGATGCGAGCGGCCGGCTTCCCTACCACCCCGGTGATGACCGACTTCAACTGGGACAAGGTACGGGGCGAGCTTGCTGGGAAGCTGCGCCCGTCGGCTACTGTCGGTGAATCAAGTTTCGGTAACAGTGACGGCGCCAAAAATGACACAACGCAGAACTACCTGCCGGCTGCGGTGAGTACCGGCAATGTACAGATCAACCCGCTTACCGAGGTCACCGGAATCCGCTCGTGCAAGGGCGGCGGGTACGCGGTCGAGGTACGCCAGCTCGCCACCGACGGCAGCGTCGTCAGCACCCGTGAACTGACCACCGACCTGCTGTTCCTGGCCGCTGGTTCGATTAACACCACCCGGCTGCTGGTCGCGGCCCGGGAGACGGGAGCGCTGCCGGACCTGTCCGCCGCGATCGGTTCGAACTGGGGCACCAACGGTGACGCGTTCACCTTCCGGGGCTTCTCCGGCCCGACCGGCGCCACCCAGGCCGCGCCATGCGTGTCCACGACGTTCCTCGACGGGAACTTCGGAATCCCGGTGCGGGTCGAGAACTGGTGGCTGATCAATTTCAATGGAACCCCGAACCTTGCTCAGTTCAGCGTCGCGGTCGATATGGATAACCGCGGCACGTGGACATACGACCGGGCAACCGCGCAGGTGAACCTGGCTGATTGGGACGCGTCCAAGAATGTCCCGGCCGAAGCCGCGCCGATCGCGTTCAACCAGATGCTCGTCGACAAGGGCATCGCCGGACAGGGGCCGCCGGCTCCCACCGGAATCACCGCGCACCCGCTCGGCGGATGCGAACTCGGCAAGGCCACCGACCTTTACGGCCGGGTCAAGGGATACAAGGGCTTGTACGCGATCGATGCCTCGGTCATCCCGGGCAACGTCGGCGGTGCGAACCCCAGCTTCACGATCGCGGCGCTGGCCGAACGAGCGTTAGACAATATCATCGCAGCCGGCTTCTGATCGTAGGGGAGAGCCCCAGCCGGGGGGCTCTCCCCTCCCGCTGCGCTCCCGTCACGACGTTGTACGCCGCGACGACCGCAGGGTTGGCAGCACGGCCGCACGCATCACCCAGAACGCGACCGGGCGGGGCAGGTAACGGCCGAAGAACGCCTGCGACTTCGCCGCGGCCCCGGGCACTACCACCCGGCGCGCGTCCTTCAGCCCAGCCAGCGCCTCCCCCGCCACCCGTTCCGGCGTCTTCCAGGCAAACCAGCGGGTCGATTCGATGTCACCGATGCCCCCGACGGCGGAGAACTCGCTGCGCACCGGCCCGGGAGCCAGCAACGTACAGGTCACGCCGGTGCCGGCCATCTCCTCGTGCAGCGCCTCGGCGAACGAGTTCACGAACGCCTTCGACGCCGCGTACGTGGCCGCGGTCGGGACCGGCTGGACACCAGCCGTCGACCCGGTGAACAGAATGGCCCCGGAGCGCCGCTCGAGCATGCCGGGTAGAACGGCCATGGTGAGGTCGTGGACGGCGGCCACGTTGACCTCGACTTCCTCGATCTCCCGGGCAGGGTCGTTCGCCGTGAGCACACCGCAGGTCGGGAAGCCAGCATTGTTGCACAGCACCGCCACCGGCACGGCGGCCAGCGCGTCGCGCAGCCGGGCCCGTTGGCCCCGGTCAGCCAGGTCGCACACGCTGATCTCGATATCGACACCGTGTGCGGCCCGCAGCTCCTTGGCGAGGCGCTCCAGCACGTCGCCACGGCGGGCCACGAGCCACACCGGATGTCCGTGGGCGGCCAAGCCTCGGGCCAGCGCCTCGCCGATGCCAGACGAAGCCCCTGTCACCACGGCCCACGGCCGAGCCGGGGTCCCCCCGCCGCTGAACGGCCGGTACTCATCGGGTGAGCCGCTCATCGCCCGGTCCGGACCGGGATCGGCGCGCCGATCGCCTCGATCATCCGGTCACCGGCGTTACGTCCGGAGCGGCAGCACGACTCCAGCGAGACCCCCAACAGGTAGTCGCCAGCCAGCTCCAAGCCGGGAACGCCGGCCACGGCCTGAGCGACCTCACGGAGGAACTCGCCATGGAAAGGCAGGTAAGCGCAATAGGCCGCGTTCCAGGTCCGCCCGCCGGTGGTGACCCGCTTGGCTCGGCTGGCCCCCAGATAGCGGACGAGACGTTCCTCGGTCTCCCCCACCCAGTCGTCCAGGGTTGCCTGCTCCTGATCGCCGATCCGGCCCGGTCGGCCGCTGTAGGTGTAGCGGACGATGTGGCGTGACTCCATGGCGTAGGACCCGGCGTTACTGCACGGGCCGTTGTCGTTGATGGCAAGCGCCCGCACCTCAGGGGTGAAGATCGGCCGGTCGTACTCGACCAGGACGACCGACGAGCCGAAGTAACGTACCTCCGACAGCCGTTTGGACAGCCACGGCATCTCCGACAGCACGATGTCGGCCGTCGCGTACGCCGGGGTCGCGATGACGATGCCGTCGTAGGAGCGCTCGCTGTCCACCCCGTCCGTGGACAGCCGCAGCCCCACGGCCGCGCCGTCGCGCATGACCAGGCCTTCGACCGTCGTGCCGAGCCGGACCGTGACCCGGCGGGACAGCGCCTCCAGAGCCGGCTGGATGCCGCCGGTGAGCTGGTCGTAGGTGTCCATCAGCAGGGACAGGTTGGTGCCGAAAGTACCCAGGTAGACCTCGTCTGGTTCCGCCCCGTTCATCCGGACGGTGATCGGCCGCAGCAGCGTCTTGGTGACCTTCGGGCTGAAGTGGCCGGACAGCGGCACGTGGTCGTGGCTGCTGGACAACGCGGTGAAGTAGCTGGAGCCGAGGAAACGGTTGGTGTCATCGAGCCGGATCCGGGCCGCGAGCAGGCCGAGCCGGGCCAGGTCGCGCGGGGTCGCCATCCGACGGATGTTGTTCAAGCTGGAGCCGCGCCGGGTGCTGTCGATGGTGAGCACCTCGTCGTCCTTCATGAACGACTGGTTGATGCCGAACGGCTCCCACGGGTAACTGCCCAGGGCCGCGGTGAACGAGCGGAACGCGCTGTACTTGCGCCCGATGTTCTTCCCGCCCATCATCACCTGTTTGTCGCCGAGCTTGCCGACGCCGAACCGGCCGCCGAGCACCGGATCACGTTCGATCAGCTCGACGTCGTGCCCAGCCTGCTCAAGCCGTAGCGCGGCCGAGAGACCGGAGATTCCGCTGCCGACGACGGCGACCCGCTGGGCCTCGCCTGTCTTTCTCGCGCCCACGATGGTCTCCTCCGGGGAATGGATGCGGTGGGTGGGCGGGCCGAGCCTCGCCCGTTGGCTGGTTCAGGCGGGTCGGTTCAACCGGCACAATCGGCCGCGACCCCAGCCCGCCAGGCCGGGAGCTGGTCGCGGGTGAATTCCGCCAGGTCCTTGCCGCTCTCCTGGTGGCGCGCCAGCTGGCGCGCGTAGTGACGCATGGCGTCCTGGGCGGGCTTGCGGCTGACCAGCGCCAGGAAACGGGCCCGTTCCATGGCCATCCCACGGCGCAGGCTGACCGAACCACCGACGTAGACGGCCTGTTTGGCCGCCCGCACCGCCATCGACGAGCGGGCCGCGAGACGGGTGGCGGTCTGGTGGGCCAGCTCCGCGACCTCCTTGCTCTCGACACGGTGGTGGGCGATGCCGATCTCGACCGCCGCCCGCGGGTCAACCAGACAGCCTTCGAGAAGGAACTCAACCGCCTTCGCCGGGCCGATGGCGCGAGCGATGATCTGGCTGCCGCCCCCGCCAGGAATCAGCCCGAACAGGCCCTCGTGCAGCCCCATCCGGTATGGCCCGTCGCCGACGATCCGGATATCGCAGGCCAGCGCCAGCTCAAAACCGCCCCCAAGCGCGGAGCCGTCGATCGCGGCGACGAACACCGTGTCGCTGTCGCGCATCCGGCGCACGACCTCGTGGAAACCGAGGAGCGCGGCGACACCGGCGGCCGGGGTGCGCCCCACCAGACCGCGCAGGCCGGGTGTCCGCAGCAGGCCGGCGACCAGCCACAGCGCCGGGTAGGCGGTGCGTGGCGTCACCGGCAGGCTGAGCCCGTCAGCGACAGCGAGGACCTCCCCCAGGTCGTAATGCCCGATGAAGGTGTTAGGTACCGCGCTGGCCAGCACGACTGCCCGCACCGTCGGATCGTGCCGGGCCGCCTCGAGCACAGCGCTCAGCTCACCCATCGCGGAGGTGGTGATCAGGTTGAAGGGTGGGTTGTTGAACCGCACGGTGAGAACCGCGCCATCCCTCTCGGTCTCCACAACGCTCATCGCGGTCCTCATTTCTGTGGGGGCAGAGCCTGTTCGCGGGAGCGGCCGGCGATGCCACGCGCACAGCACCCGCCGATGTCGGCCGGCCGGCGTTACACGAGCTTGTCCAGGACAGCCGACAGCGCTGTCACCACCTCCCCGGCGGCCCGCTCACCGGAGGACAGCGCTCCGTCCATCCCGCCGTAGTTGTCCAGGGCGGTCTCGGCCCCGGCCCAGTGGATCCGGCCGGTCGGTTCCCGTAGCCCGCGTATCGGGCCGGTCAAGGAACCGGGGGTGGCGATACCGAAGTAGCAGCCGCGGGTCCACTCCTCGGCCGCCCAGTCCTTCTCCAGGTACTGGCGGGGCCGGGCGGCCAGCGGCCCGAACAGCCGTGTGAAGGAGGCCAGTACCTTCTCCCGCCGCTCGTCCGCCGGCCGGGCCGCCAGGGCCCGGGCCCGATCGCCCGGCACGAAGCCGACCAGCACACCGGGGCGTCCGGACGGCGGCGAGTTGTCGAAGGTGCCGGTCACCGGTCCCTGCGTACTCAGAGCCCGGCCGGACAGGCCCTCGTCCCGCCAGAACGGCTTGTCATAGACGGCCGCGACCTTGATGACGTGGGCCATCGGCAGACTCGCGATCGCCTGGTGGCGCGCGGCGGGCAACGGCGGGTCGAACCGAATCTGCCCGACCAGCGCGGGCGGAACAGCGACGATCACCCGTCGCGCCCGGATCCGGGTGGCGCCCGCCTCGACGTCGACCCCGGTCCCATCGTCGCGGACGGTCGTGACCGGGCGATCGCACAGCAGCCGGTCACCCAGCTCCGTGGCGAGGTGATCGGACAGCCGCTGCGCCCCGCCAACGACCCGGAAGGCAAGGTCGTTGGCTGTGGTCGCGTCGAAGCTGCCGGCCGCGCCGATGTGGGCGAGCGCCTGCAGCATCGTGAGCTGATGCGGCTCAGCCCCCCAGACCGTAGCGATGGCGGTGCGCAGAACCGAACGGCCCTCCGTGGTGTGGACCGCCCGGTCAAGCCAGGCCCCGACCGTCATCCGCGACCATTTCTCGGCCTGGGCCGCGTCCCAGGGCGCGGCGGCCGGGACCCGGCGCGCCTCGCGGTCGAGCCGGAACCGGGCCAGTCCCACGTCGAGCAGCGCGGCCGGCCGCAACGGAGGCACCTTGCGTCGCTGCCGCCGGACCTCCCCGGAGACCTCCAGCAGGTCGTTGCCCTGGCTATAGGTCTCGAACAGCTCGATCCCGGCGCTGGCGGCCAGCGCGCGGGCCCGCTTGTTGCGGCCAGCCAGCCACTGCCCACCCATCTCGACGACGCAGGAGCCGTGGCCGCTCGGCTCGCTCACGACACGGCCGCCGACCCGGCCGCGGGCCTCCAGAACCACCGGTGCCAGGCCAGCCCGCAGCGCCACCCGGCCGGCCATCAAGCCGGCCAGACCGGCCCCGACCACCACCACGTCCGCTTCGTCGGGGATCCCGGCCCCGCGCGTCGTCACCTCGCCACTCATGGCCGCTAAGCCCGCGTCTGGTCGGTGGCCAGCGCGTAGTGGACGCCGGTGGCTGCCTCGGAGACGTCCCACAGGTGGGCGGCGACCTCGGTATCGCGTGCCCGCTTGCTGGCCTTGGCCGCTCCTGGGTAGCCCCGGTAGCCCATCAGCTTGCTCGGCCCGACGAAGGCACCGCCGGGCAGGTCGGGCAGTGTCGCCGCGCACAGGATCGGCAGCGCGCCCATCCGCGGGCTGAGCGCGAATGCCTTGTTGCTGATGGCCATGCCCGTCCGCACCGGGCCCTTGAGCCCGGCCAGCTGGAGGTTGGTCGCCGCGTAGCCGGGGTGGGCGGCGACGCTGCGCAGCGTGCCCCCAGCCCGGCGATCGAGTTCGAAGGCGAACAGCAGGTTGGCCAGCTTGGCCTGGAAGTAGGCGCCATAGCGCCGGTAGCGGCGCTCCCGCTGCAGATCGTCAAACGTGATTTTCCCATAGGCATGCAGGGTGCTGCTCACGGTGACGACGCGGGGATCGGAGGCGGCCAGCAGATTGGGCAGCAGCAAGCCGGTGAGCGCGAAGTGGCCGAGGTGGTTGGTGCCGAGCTGGAGCTCGAAGCCGTCGGCGGTCGTCCGCTTCGGCGTCGCCATCACACCAGCGTTGTTGATCAGCAGGTCGAGCCGCGTGTTCTCCCGGCCGAAATCGGCGGCGAATTTGCGCACCGAACCGAGGTCAGCCAGGTCCAGCGTCCGCGCCTGGACCTGGCCGCCGGGTGCGGCGGCCCGAATCTCGGCGGCCGCGGCCTCGCCGCGGCTGATGTCGCGGCAGGCCAGCAGGACCTGGGCGCCCGCCCTGGCCAGCTCGCGTGCGGTGATGAAACCCAGACCACCATTCGCGCCGGTCACGATCGCTGTCCGACCGCTCTGGTCGACGATCGCGTCTTCGCTCCACTTCTTCTGGATGCGGAGCTTGCCGCCTTGGTTCGCCATTGTTTTCTCCCTGGACTGTCGCGGTCACTCGCTCTGGAGCAACCGCTTTCCTACGTTGACGGGGACATAGCCGCCTCCGGCCCACCGGCCATGCGCACCACTTGCTCTTCGAGTTCACCAATAGTAGCGAGTTCGGCGAACACGTCGGCGGGAATCTTGGCACCGAGTGACTCCTCCATGGCGGTCGTAATCTCCACGACCGTCAGGGAGTCGATGTCGAGCTCGGTGAAGGTGGTCGTGCGCGCCAGCCCGTCGATGTCGACCTGGGCGATTTCACGGACGACCGATCGCAGCAGAATGAGAGCGTCGTTGGTGGACATTTCTCTGCCTCCGCAAGAAGGTGAATGAACGGTCAGGGCATCCGGACGACCTGGCCGGCCCAGCTCAGGCCGGCGCCGAAAGCCAGCAGAAGTACCAGGTCACCGGAGCTGACCTGCTGCTCGCGGACGAGCCGCGACAGGGCAAGCGGCACCGATGCCGCCGACGTGTTGCCGGTGTCCACGACATCGGTGGCCACGACGGCGCCGTGCGAGGCGACTGTGCGCGCGACCGCCTCGACAATGCGCAGGTTGGCCTGATGGGGAACGATCGCGGCGAGGTCCGCCGGGCGGACGCCGGCCTCATCGCACACGTGGCGGGCCAGCGGGGCGACGTGGGTCATGGCCCACCGGTAGACGTTGCGGCCGTCCATCCGGATGGCCCAGTCACCGTCGGGTACGGCGATGAACCGGGCGCCCGAACCGTCGCTGCCCCACACAACTGGGCCGATGTCGGGTTCGCTCGAGGGGCCAACCGTGGCCGCGCCGGCGCCGTCGCCGAACAGGACGCAGACGCCCCGGTCCTCCCAGTCGATCCAGTCGGCGGTGAACCGCTCTGACCCGACGACCAGCACATGGCGGGCAGACCCGCGGCAGACCAGGCTGGCCGCCACCTCCAGCCCGTGGCAGAAGCCAGAACAGGCGGAGTTGAGGTCGAACGCCGCTGGTGACGCGCAGCCCAGCAGCTCCGCGACCATGGACGCACCACCCGGGATCGCCCGTGGGATCGAACAGGTAGCGAGGATCACGACATCGATGCTGTCGGCGCTCAGCCGGCTCGCGGCCAGCGCTTTCCTGCCAGCCTCGACGGCCATGGACACGACGGTGTCGTCTGGCGCCGCGACATGGCGGGATCCGATCCCGGTCCGGGAGCGGATCCACGTGTCGCTGGTGTCGATGGTCTCGGCCAGCTCGTCATTGGTTACTACTCGTGATGGTCGGTAATCCCCCAGGCCGAGGATGCGGGCGTGTGGCGACCGGACGCGGACGCTCACGTGGCATCCGTGTGCTCACGATAGGTGAACGCCAGCCCGGTTGTGTGCCGGGCCGCCCAGCCATGACTGTCATCGCCGGAAGCCCCGAGAGAAATAAGCTCATCCTCTCCGCGCATATTTTCCCCTTCTTCGGCGGTTATTTGTTCGTCATGCTGACCGTCGGCGAGGTGTTCACACAAGGGTGGCCGTTGTACTGGTGCTGAGGCTGACAGGATGCTGCGAAGCCGCCCAGGGACGGACGCCTGTCATGTGGGTGACAACGAGAATAAATCCGGCAGGAAGCGGGCTAGCATGCGTTCGGTGAGTTCCCACATCTGGCGGGCGGCGTCGGTATCGTAGGAAGGCCCGGATGACCGGGTCAGGCGCGTCTGATCGTAGTACGCGCCATTCGTGGTCACTGTTGGGTCGGTCGCCAGGTGGTGAATATCGCGGGCCGCTCGTTTCGGCGACGACGCGAATGCCAGTGCCGCCAGCACGAAGGCCCGCGGAAAATCCCGGCCAATATCGGTGCGGGTCACGCCCGGATGCATCGCGTTGACGGTGACCATATCGCCGTGGCGGCGGGCCAGCTCGTAGACAAAGTAAAGATTGGCCAGCTTCGACCGGCTGTAGGCGAGGAAGGGATCATAGCCGCGCATGTGATGCGGATCGGTGAAGTCGAAACGCGGCTCGATGTGCCCGCCCAGGCTGGTGTGGTGGCCGGCGCTGTTGACGCAGAGCACCCGGGGCTTGGCGTCCTGCGGCCCGGCCCCGGGCGGCCTCCCCGCGACCAGGAGCGGCCACAGCCGGGCGGTGAGCGCGAACGGCGCCAGATGATGGACGGCCAGGTTCAGTTCCCAGCCCTCATCGGTCAGGATGTGGCGGGGCACCAGGACACCAGCATTGTGGATCAGTATGTCGATATGCTCGGTGCCGGCACTGACCCGTTCGGTGACTGCATCCCAGCCGGACGGCGCGGCGAGATCGGCCACGATCGTCTCCGCTGCCGCGCCGGACCCGGCCAGTTCGGACCGCAGTGCCGCGGCCTTGCTCGGATCGCGGCCGACCGCGAAGAGCCGGTACCCCTCGGCCGCCAGCCGGGTGGCCAGTGACCGGCCGATGCCAGCGGTCGCGCCGGTCAGTACGACGACGCGTGCTGAGGGTCTCGCCATCTTCGACCTTCCTGCTGGAGCAGCGCCTGCCGGGGCAGCGCGCGTTCCGGCGGAGTGCGGCAAGCATACGCACAGTAAACATGTCAGAGATGACATGTCATGCGGCACATCATCATCCGAACGGCGTCCGCATGTCAAGGCTGACATGTACAGTCCGGCTATGTCGCTGCACTACGCGCTGCTCGGCCTGCTGGCCGAGGCCCCGGCCAGCGGATACGATCTCACGGCGCGCTTCGGTGAGGTGCTCGGCCACATCTGGCCGGCCAGACATCCGGCGATCTACGGGGAACTGGGCCGTCTGGCCGAAGACGGATTCATCGAGCTCGAGAGCGAGGGGCCGCGGCGGCGCAAGGCCTATCGGATCACCCCGAAGGGCCTTGAGGAGGTGCGTGCCTGGCTCACCGCCGGCGAAGTTGACCATACCCCGCGCTTGGAGCCGTTGCTGCGCTCCTGCTTCTTCTGGCTCATGGAGCCAGAAGACCTGCGCGCCTACCTGGACCGGGAAGCTGAATACTTCCGCTCGCTCGTCGAGAAGTACACCAGCTACGCCGCGGCGAAGGACCGCGGCGAATTCGGGACCGGGGCTCGTGTCCAGTCCCTGCGGGTCACAGTAGAAGCAGGTATCCGACTTTACCAGGCGCTGGCCGACTGGTCTGACTGGGCCGCGCGGGTTCCGCCCGCCCAGCCAGATCCAGAAGACGGCATCGAGACGAACCGCTGAGGGCTTGCTTTTCAGAGGCTGCTTCGCGGTGTATATTCAGGCGATCCGTGACGGCATGAACGCCGCCGGGCCGCTCGTCCGCACATGCCCCCGGGACTCAGCGGATCAGGGCAGCGCGATCGACTGGGAATGCCGGAAGACGTTGGTCGGGTCCCAGCGGCCCTTCACCCGTCGCAGCCGCGTGTAGTTATCTTTGTAGTAAAGGGTTGAAAATGGCACCCCGGAGGTGTTGATTGCCGGGTCGATGATATCCGGGTCGGGATTGTTGATGTAACAGCCGTCGGTCTGCTCGTTCGGGATCGGATAGCCGCCGGTGGCGGCGAACGTCTGGCTGTAGAGGTCGCGTAACCAGGCGATGTGGATGGTGTCCTCGGCCGGGCTGATCCAGAAGTTTTCGAACAGGGCGTAGACCACCGCGTTCCGGTGGGCGGTCGCCGTCGCGGCTGGTGCCATCGCGTTGATCTGCCCACCGGAGCCGGAGAGCTGCAGCGTCGCGTTCGCGTTCGTGTAGTCCGTGCGCGTCATGTTGATGTAGATCGCCGCGATCTGATCGTCGGTGAAGGACGTGCGCAGGTAGGCCGACTTCACCGCGCTGCGCAGGGTCGGGTCGTACAGCAGGGCCGGGTTGCTGGTGCCGACCAGCCTGGTCGATGCCAGCCAGGCCACCGGCCTGGCTGGGAAGGGCACGGTGATGCCACTGCCGTCGAGCAGTGCGGCCCGGTAGTCGGCCAGCAGCTGGCCGGCGTTGCTCAGTGTCCCGTCGAGCTGGGTGACGAGCTGGATGCCGCCGGTCGGGCCCTGGCGGATGAACATGATCCCAGCCAGCGATGTGTACGGCGAGCTCGGCGCGCTGTTCTGCTCGTGCCAACGGCCGAAGTTGCGCACCAGCGTGGTGAACGAAGCCTGGCTCAGGGCGCTCCACGGCACCGGCACGGAGCTGAGCAGCACCCGGGCCGGCGGACGTGGCAGGGCCGCACCGGGGTCGGTCCCGGTCGCCGATGCGGACCGGAACCAGAAGCGGGTCACCACGCCGAAGTTCCCGCCACCGCCCCCGGTGGTGGCCCACCACAGGTCGTTGTTGGGGTCGGCTGAGCCGCGCGAGGCGATGACCACGCGTGCCTTGCCGTCGCTGCCGACAACCACCATCTCGACAGCGTCGATGTGGTCGGCGACCAGGCCGAACTTCCGGCTCAGCAGGCCGAAGCCGCCGCCGCTGGCGTGCCCGCCGATGCCGACCGTCGGGCACACCCCACCCGGAATCGTCACCCCCCAGTCGCGGTAGAGCAGCTCGTAGATGTGCCCGAGCTGGGCGCCGGCCTCTATCCGGAACGCGGCGCGCTGAGGGTCGAACGAGACACAGGACATTCCGGACAGGTCAAGCAAAATTTTGGTGTCGGGGTTGCTGACGAAGTCGGCGTAACAGTGGCCGCCGCTGCGAACCGACAGCCGTTTGCCGGCGTCGACCGCCTCCTGCACGGCCTGGACGACCTGCGCGGTCGAGCGGACCAGGCGGACGGCGTCCGGGGCCGCGACCCACCGCTGGTTGATTCCCCGGACCAGCTCCGGGTATCGGGCATCGGATGCCGTGACTGACACTGCCGGGGTGACCACGTACCCGGAGCCGGCCGTGCTGTCGGCCGGCGTGGTATTCGCCTGGGCCGCTATGGCTGGCGTGGCGGCCCCGACAGCCACCGCCGTGCCACCGATAAGTATTCCCCGTCGGCTGACCTCACCCATCTCCGTCGCCTCCACATCTGGACAGGTTCGTAACTGCAGGTTCGTAACTGGAAGTGTCAGTTCCCATGAGTTTTGTGTTTCTCGAGAAAACCCGGTTTCGGCAGCGCTGGCACGCATACGTCGCCTCGACGGGAGGCGGCTGTGGTTTTTGATGGTGCTGCTTCTACCAGCCTCGTTGCCGGGAAAGTGCGCGCAACAGCGCGGCCAGTTCGATGAATAGGCTCCGGCGGGGACCGGTGAACGAGTTCAAACCGCCCGAAAAGCGGCAGCAAAGGATCGGTTTATTGGCAGCCTGGGGTACCGCCGGGCTGGCCGGAAAAATGATTCACGGTTTGCGGTTTGCGGTTGAAGGAAAAGCTGGTGGTCAGCCTGGCTGGGCGGGTCACGGCTGCCGGCATTCACGGCGACGACACAGGTGCGGTCAGAGCGGCAAGGACGGCCCGGGCCAGTGCGTGGGCGGCTTCAGACGTGAGTGGCACGTGGCCGAGCAGGAGCGCGTACCAGTAAACGCCGTAGGCGATGTCGACCCCGAGGTCCAGGTCGGCTCTGGTGGGCAGCTCGCCGCGGTCGCGGCCTTGGGCGAGGATCGCGCGCAGTACGTCGCGCCGGGCGGAGGTGAAGCGGTGCAGAGTATCGGCGACGGCCGGGTCCTGCTGGGCTTCAGCCATGATGTGGCGCAGCAGCGCGGCGGCGGTCGGGTCGGCCCCACGGGCGAAAGTAGCGGACAGGAAGGTCTCCAGATCGCCAAGCAGGGTGCCGGTGTCGGGCTGAGGAACGTCGGTGCGGGCGCGTTCGGCCAGGGTTTCCAGCACGATAGCGCCCTTGGACGGCCACCAGCGGTAGATCGTCTGTCGGCCGACGCCAGCGGCGACGGCGATGCCCTCCATGGTCAGCGGCGGTCGATCGGGCCGGCTGAGCAGCGTCCAGACCGCATCGAGGACGGCTTGGCGGGCCTGCTCATTGCGGCGCCGGCCGGTATGCGGCCGGGCCGGGCCGGCAACGTCTTTCATACGGAGGACTGTAGCATTTGTCGGGATGTGTTGTCTCGACAAAGTTGGCGGCCCCGGATCGGCACCGCCGAACGGCGAGAACCGCTACCTGGGTGGGGATGGCTCTGAGCCTCCCGCTCGACTGTCCTCGAGGGGTCGCCATTCAAGACATGGTGCCGTTGGCGATCAAACTGGACACGGACAGTGCGGTGAACCGCTCGAAGCGTTATGTTTCGGCGCGCGTGGGCGAGAGTGGATGACGTCCCGTCATGAACAGACCGCTGCAAACCACGGTGGCGGTGGCTGTGGCGATGGCCATCGCCCCGGGGAAGTCTCGGGCGGACAGCCCGAGGGCGACTGGCGGGAGACCGAGCAGGGCCAGCGCCACGCCCCTCGTCCCGGCTCGGCTGGGCGGGCGGGCCATCACCCACAGGACCGCGGCGAGCAGCGCACCGAAAACCAGCAGCCCGAGGTAGGGGTCGAGGGCTTCGGTGACGTTGTCGGCGTGCCGTTCGGCGGCGCTGGCGCCAGGGTAGATCACGCCGCCGACGATGTCGGGTATCCGGTCGGGGAAGAACGTGATCGCGCTTAGTCCGAGCAGCGCGACAAGCAGGGCGGCGAAGATTCCCGCGCAGAGCGCCGCCATGACGCCCTGCTCCGCGCGGCGGGTGCGTCCGGTGGCCCGCAGCGCGGCGGCGGCGGGCGCACCGAAGACGAGCGGCACCAGCCAACTGCCGTGCCAGGGAAGAGCTGCGGCCAGTGGCGGACCATCCCGCTCGAAGGGCATCACCGCGAACGCCGCCAGCCCCGCGACAAGCCCCGCGCCGGCCCCGGCCGCCAGGCCCGCGCTACCGAAGCAGGCGGCGTGGGCGGTCACTGCCAGGAAGCTCCCCGCGTAGAGCGTCAGCGCGAGCATGACTATCGGTACCGCCTTGGGGCCCGGCCGCAGGAGGCCAGACACGCCACCTTGTACCGCAAGGACCAACAGGCACGACCCCACCAGGGCGTACCCGCCGGCACGCACCACCCGTGCCGCCCGTTCCGGTCGTACCGGGCCAAAGAGCCCCGGGCGGTCGCCGAGCCAGGCCAGCAGCGCCAGGACGAGTACTCCGGGGATGATCTGACCGATCACGTGCGCGGACGCGATCTCACTGATCACCACGAGACACACCGCGGCAGTGGTGGCCACCGGATGCCAGACCGCGCGGGTCCTCACAATCTGTAGCAGGGCGGCCCGGGTACAGCCCAGGGCGAAATGCCAGCGTTCGGAGGGACTGTCGATGGCGGACAGTTCGGCCCGCATCGCGCATCCCCAGTCGTGGCGTGCGGACGGTAGTAATTTGACCACGAGGTCGAGGTACCAGCCCGCCGGCTGCCGGCCGCCGGTCACCACGCGGTCCGCAGGTCGCCGTGGGCGTGCCGCGCGGCTGGCGCCGGGGCGAGGCTGCTCGCCAGCTCCCGACCGGCGCCGGTGAGGCGGTAGAGGTGGCGGGGCGGACGCCCGCCGGAATCGTCCGGCCGCTGTTCCCAGCAGGCTTCCAGCAGCTCCCGGTCGGTGAGGCGGATCAGGATCGGGTACAGCGAGCCGGCTTTGAGACCGACCTGCTGCCCGAGTTCATAGCCGTACCGCCACACCGCGGGTTGTGCGATCAGTGCTTGCAGCACGGCCACGGTTTGCGGAGAGAGACGTCGGGGTCGAGTCATTCCGTAACTCTATCTAGATAGAGTTTGAAAGGCCAGTACTCAGCATGGGACGCGCGGAGTCCACCGTGCCCTCCCCTCACGGAACCGGGACCGACGGGTGCCCGGACGGTGTACCGGGGACGGTGAGAGCGGAGCTCACCAGATGCCGCATGAGTGCTGGATCCCCACCGTGATACCGCTGGAGGAACTCCTCGGGCGGTAGGATCACGCGGCCGGCTGACTCGTGGCCCGCTTCCCAGGGGGCGAGCCGTGTGACCGGCGCGGTGTAGATCACCATGTAGGTCACGTCGTCGGCACCGAAGTAGTCGGACTCAATGACCTCGACCAGGGTGAGCTTGCCGAGCCTGACCCGTACCTCTTCCCATGCCTCGCGGCGTACGGTCTGTTCGATCGTTTTCTCGTGCTGTTGCACATGACCGCCGGGGATGTCCAGCCCCCGGGCCAGGTCAGCGGCCACGAGCAAGCCATCGCTGGTCACCGCGACCACCGCGGCGCTGGTCACCGCGTCGAAGGGCGGCTCGGTGGACGCTCCCAGACACGTCAGCGTGACCGGTCCCGCGCGTGTGCCGGGTGTTGGTCGGCGGTCCGTTCTCTCGGCGGTCACAAGCGGTTTCCTATTCTGCCCCGCGTCGTGGGACGACACGAGCCTCGACGACCCGGCCGCGGCCGAGGCAGTCTGCCAACGCCGTGCCCGTGCCGGCCTGCCCGACGGCGTCAGCTCGAAGCCGAAGTACCGCGGCCCTGCCTCGAACTCAGAGCGCCCGGCAATAGGGGACGCGGCGTCGCGGGGCTGGGGCACGCACCTCGCCGCGTTGTCGTCGGTCGCCACCCAGCACCTCCGGTGACTTCCTCCTCGCACCTCACGATCTACGTACCCCAGCCCCGTTCCTTGATCTACGCTCCTGTTGCCGGGCGCTCTTAACTACTTGCGCCGCCATGGGCCGGTGATCGCGACAGTCAGGCCGTCGCCCTGGATGTTGGCATACAGCCACTTGCTATCCGGGGAGAAGGTCGCGCCGGCCCATTCGCTGTCGCTGACGGCGTTCCGCGCCAATGGGTACGGGGTGCCGTCATCGCCCACGACGATCAGGTAGTTCTCCCCGTCACCGTCTTCGCACAGGATGATCGTACCGCCGTAGGGCGAAACGGTGATGTTGTCGGGACCATCGAAGCGACCGCCCGGAGCAATCCGGACCACCAGCTCGATCGTGGACTTGCGTGGGTTGAACTCCCAGACCTGGCCCTCGTGCACACCGGCAGCCGCGGACCCGGCCTTGGCGTAGCTGGAGACGATGTAGGCCCGGGTCCGGTCCCAGAAGATTCCCTCGGCCTTGGGTACGTGGGTGACCGCCCCGTCGGCGAACTGCTTGCGGACCGACGTGGTTGTCGCGTCCGGGTCCGGTACGTCCACCCAGGTCACCGCGAGCGTGGTGCCGAGCTCGGTGAACACGGAAAGATCGAACGCGCCGGCGGCCTTGAGTGCCTGCAGCTTCCCGCCGGCCCGAAGGCTTCCCGGGCCTCCCAGCGGCTTGGCCGGCAGGAAGCGGTAAAGCAGCCCGTACGGCGAGCCCGCGTCTTCGGTGAGGTAAAGAATGCCGGTCTTGGGATCGACGGCGATCGCTTCGTGCGGGTAACGCCCGAGCGCCTTCAGCGGGACGGCCTCGGTGTCGTGCAGGCGCCCGTAGGGGTCGACCTCGAAGACGTAGCCGTGTTTCTTGGTCAGGAGTGCGTTGGATGCCGGGGTCAGCTCGGTCTCCTCACACGACAGCCAGGTCCCCCACGGGGTGTTGCCGCCGGCGCAGTTGCGGACCGTACCAGCGAGGCTCGCTACCTGTGAGATCAGCTTGTCGCCGTCGAGAACGACCGTGGTGGTTCCGCCGGCCGCGCCCGGGTCGTATTCCAGTCCTGACAGGTGCGGTACCGGGTTCACGGCGCCCGGGGAAAGCTCGTGGTTGCGAACCAGAATGCTGTGGTTGTTCTTCTTGCCAGGGAAGGCGAATGTGCCATCCGGCGCGCCCGGCAGCTTCTCCCCGGTCGGCAGCGTGTCCATGCCGGCGCGGGAGACAACTGTGTAGGTGAATCCCGCGGGAAGATCGACAATCTTCGCCGGGTCGGGGACGAGTTCCCCGTAGCCGTGGAAGTGGAAGGGTTCGGCGGCCGACGCGGTCCCGCTGAAGACCGAGCCAACCGCTCCCGACAGGACGAATCCGAGGCTCGCCGTTCCAGTACCGACGATCGCCTGACGACGACTGACAGATATGGGCATGTGTCCCTCCTTGGAATGCCGAATCCGCACGCTGGCAGGCTGACATGGCCACGAAGCGACACAGGATGGAACGGCAGGCGACTACTAGCCTCGGCTGTTCGTATTATCCGGCAAGACAGGAGATGACGCCATGTAAGCAGTTGGTCATTCTATCGTAAGCTCGTTGTCGCCTGCCAGTGAAAGCCCGGTCCGGGTAGCTGCCAGGAGGCCCGGTAGCAGGCTGGCGGATCGGTCTGGAAACGGACCGGGTCGGAGCCCAGCGGTGTCGAGCCGATCTGCATCACGTCGCCCGGGGCCATCGCCGTCACCTGCCCGAACGGCCCGTCGGCGCGGTCGGCCGCGGTAGTGCACCTCTTCCGTGCAGGCTACGCCATGCGCCGCGTGGGCCGATCGACTCGAGTTCGGCGGCTGCGACGACCGGCTCGTCGCCGCCGGGGCGCTGCGGCATCAGGTATGTTCAACCGCGCCCGGCCCGTGCCATGCTGACGCGCAACACTGTTACCCGCCGAGGCGTTTCGCGCTGGCCGGGTGGCTCACGGCAGAATTCGCAGGCTCGCCGGCAACGAGGCGTGACGAGGAAGTCCGCCGATTCCGGGCCTGCAACCTCAGATGGTCGGATATGTGCGGGGAGGCCTGGCACGAGCCGTCACTTCGGCTCCTTCTACATCGATGGGCAGTGGACGACACCCCTGTCGGAGACGACTACCCCGATCATCGAGGCCGCCACCGAGCAACGGCTCGGTGACCTGCCCGAGGCAGGCGCCAAGGAGGTGGACCTGGCGGTGGCTGCCGCCAGGGCGGCCCAGCCGGCCTGGGACGCAACTCCGGCCGTCGAGCGGGCCGGCCTGCTCGAGCGGCTCGCCGGGGCGGTCGAACGCCGCTCGAAGCAGATCAGCGAGATCGTCTCCCGGCAGAACGGCATGCCGCTGGCGTTGTCCGCCTCCGCCTCCGCCAACGTCCGCGCCGTGGCTGGCACACTGCGGTACTACGCGGCGCTGGCGCGCGGTGGCTTCGCCGACCAGGAGCGCCCGGCGCTGGCCTATCCCGGCACGGTGCGCCTGCAGCGGCGCCCGGTCGGGACCGTCGCGGTGATCGTGCCGTGGAACTACCCCCTCGGACTTACCGCGATGAAGCTCGGGCCGGCGCTGGCCGCCGGCTGCACCGTGGTGCTCAAGCCCGCCCCGGAGACGTCGCTGGATGCCGCCTACCTCATGGAGGCAATCGAGGAGGCCGGCATCCCCGCGGGCGTCGTCAACCTGATCACCGGTGGCCGGCAGACCGGTGACCTGCTCATCAGGCATCCCGGCATTGACAAGGTCTCCTTCACCGGCTCGACCGCCGCCGGCCGGATCATCTCGAAGAGCTCATCACCACCTATCCGTTCACGGACATCAACCGGGCGGTAGCCGATTCCGTCGCCGGCGTCACCGTCAAGCCGGTGCTCGTCTTCTGATCCGAGCATCGACCGGAACATCGACCGGAACGTGGACGGGCTGGCCGCCGGCCGCGGGAACCAGGCGCGGCGCTGTCCGGGTCGACTGCGATCGTGTAGCGGCGGACCAGCGTGGCGACAACCTTGAAGCACGCCGCGTCATAATCAAGGTTGTGACGTAACCCTGATTATGGAGGCTGCTCAAGATGGCTGAGCTCCTACGGCGGCGCTGGGAAAGCGATCTCGGCGCGGGTCTGTTCCGGCGGGACCGACTCGGTTGCGACTACGAGGCGTACCTGCCGGACCCGCTGGTCGGCCGGAAGTGGCGTCTCGACGCCGCAACGGCGGCGGATGTCGCTGACGCCGAGGTCGCAATCAGCCGCCTCGACCGCGAGGCCGCTGCGCTACGAGGCACCGAGGTGCTGGCGCGCATCCTCCTGCGGGCCGAGTCAGTCGCCTCGTCTCGGATCGAAGGGCTCGAGGTCGGCGGCCGACGCCTCCTGCGAGCCGAGGCGGCACGCGGGTTCGACGAGCCCGCCACCGACATCACCGCAGTCGAGGTACTGGCCAACATCGACGCAATGGTGCGTGCAACCGAACTGGTCGGTGTCGGTGATCCCATCACGATCGCGTCTCTGCTTGACGTCCACGAGCGTCTGCTCGCCGCCGGCCACCTGGAGCGGCACGGCGGCAGGCTTCGAACCGAACAGAACTGGATCGGCGGGAGCGGTTACAACCCGTGCTCAGCCACGTTCGTCCCGCCGCCACCGGAGGCTGTGCCCGGCCTGCTCGAAGACCTCTGTGCATTCTGCGCCGACGACACTCTTCCGGCCGTCGCCCAGGCTGCCATCGCGCACGCGCAGTTCGAGACGATTCACCCGTTTGTCGATGGTAACGGGCGTACCGGCCGCGCGCTGATCCACATGGTGCTGCGGCGCCGCGGTCTCGCCGCAGGCGTCCTGCCCCCCGTCTCCCTGATTCTCGCGACCTGGTCGCGTGCGTACCTTGCCGCGCTGGCCGCAGCCCACTACGTGGGTCCCGCGACCTCCGACGAGGCACAGGTGGCGACCGACTCCTGGGTCGCGCTGTTCGCCGCCGCCTGCACCCGAGCATGTGCGGACGCCGTCGACTTCGAGCGGCGTCTCGAGTCGCTTCGCGATGACTGGCTCCGCAGGGCCGGCCCCGTACGCACCCATTCCGCTCTCGAGAGCATCCTGCGCCTGCTGCCCGCAGCGCCGGTGCTCACCGTCCGCTCGGCTGCCGCCCTGTCTGGTCGAAGCCTGCAGGCAACAAACGAGGCAATCAATCGGCTTGTCAATGTGGGTGTTCTCCGCCAGATCACAGTAGGCCGCCGCAATCGTGCGTTCGAGGCATCCGAGGCCATCGAGGCATTCGCGTACCTTGAACGACGCCTCGCCAGCCCAGCAGGCGAGACCATCGTCAGCCCGCCCAGCCGCCGCGTACCCCAGAGGCCATGACCCATCCGGAGGGCAACGGTCACCTCCGCTGAGGCTGCGGCCTTCCTTGCCTTCTTGTGGTCGCGGATCTTGTTGCAGCTCTGATGATTAACGATGTCAGCTGCCGACAGGTAGCTCCCCACCTCGCCGAACGGTGTCGTGGCCTCTCGCCAGTCCGGCGCGTCGACACCGAGCTGCGGCCGAGGCGACGTGGGCCGCCAGGTACGGGTGGCCCCAGAATCGAGGGTGGTGCCTCGTCGTCGCGACACCATGTGTCGACCTGTCGACCTGTCGACCTGTCGGACGCACCGACCGATCAGCCGCGTCTGGCTGGCGCAGCGGATCCGGCTGGCACGCTACGCTGACAGCGGGACAACGGGTCCGGGGGCCGCCGAGCCAGGGAGGTGCGTCGTGACCGCGGAGATCGTCCCTCCCGCCTGGATGCACCAGCAGATCACAGCGGAGCTGTACGACATGCTGTCCGAGGAGCAGTCCAGGGATATCGAGATTGTGGACGGGATGGTGGTCATGGTCCCGAGCGCGTCCCTCCAACACAACCGGCTTGCCAAGAAGCTGGCTGTCGCGATGGAGGCCGCGGGGGCACCGGAGTGGTTTGCCGATCTTGACTTCGATGTCCGGCTCCACGACGTGCCGCTCACCGTGCGTCGACCCGACATCGTCGTGTACCGAGCAAGCACGGTCGGGGTCTCGCCGATGCGCCCCGAGAACATCCTGCTGGTTGGTGAGGTGGTGTCGCCGGGCTCGGAAACCACCGATCGCGTCTTCAAGCCGGAGCAGTACGCCTCGGCCGGCATCCAGTTCTACTGGCGGATCGAGCAGTCCGCGGCCGGTGTCCCGCTCGTTCACACCTACGTGCTCGATCTGGCCGCGCGAGCCTACCGGGCTGGCGATGTTCACGCGGGTGTGGTCGAAGCCGCCACTCCATTCCCCGTGAAGATCGACCTCACCCAGCCATAGCACCAGCACGGCCGCGGAGTACTGACGAGGGCCGTCAGCTCAGGCGGTTCCTGCCCTGGCCGCAGCTTTCATCTGCTTCGTGCGTGCCACGGCGTAGTCCGCCGACCTGCGCCTATCTGGCCGGCATGCCTCCTGACCTCGGTGAACACGGTCTGATCTGGGCAGAAGCTTCGCCGTGATCGTCACGGGTGTGGTCCTGATGAGTCTCCCGGAATCCAACTGTTGACCGTGCTCCATGGGCATATGGCGGGCAGAACCCGGGCAGGATCATGAGGCGTCAGCGGGGCTGAGACCAAGGATGCTCGTTGGCAAGCAGAGAGCACCGGTGTCCCAGAGGATCACCGGAGGGTACCGAACAACGCGAGATCCCAGTCGCGGCGCACGGCGCGCTCGAATGCCTTCCCGCGCGCCAGCGGCCAAGTGCCCTGGTGGGCGCGAGCCTGCCCACCTCACGTTGAGTTTTCCAGTCAGACATATGCCTGGTCGGACGTGTCGTGCTCGATGCGGGGGACGCAATCGCGGCTGTCAGTTGTCGGTCTGCGTCTCCCATGCGGATCGGCTGATGGCGTACACATGCTGATTTTTACCGTGCAGGAACTCGGTGTGGTGGTAGGTCTCGCTGATCTTCTCGGCGACTCGGATCGACCTGGTGTTGTCGGCGTCGATGACGGAGACGACCTGATCGACGGCCAGCCGGTTGAAGGCGAACCGTAGCGAGGCTCGCCCGGCCTCCGGTCCGAACCCGCGGCCCCAGTGCGGTCGGGCGATGAACCACGCCGCCTCGACGCCGGGCCAGCCCGGCTCGTTCCACAGCCCGGCCCGGCCGACCAGCTCACCGGTGGCCGTTTCCACCACGGACCACAGCCCGTACCCCCACAGCGCCCAGTGCCCGAGGGTCGTCGCCATGTTCCGCCAGGTCGCGGACCGGTCCGCGGGACCCCCGAGATAGCGCATGAACTCCGGATCAGCCCACATGGTCGCGTAGTTGTCGATGTCCTCCGGTGCGATGGCGCGCAGCGTCAGACGCTCGGTGACGATCGTGGGGATGGCAAAGGTGGTCACCAGGTCGCCGCTCATGCCTTGGTGCCAGCGGTCAGTGCGGGGCGGGCCTGCCGTAACCGCTCGGTGAAATCCCGCACCGCCGGAATCGACCGGTGAGCGGGCATGAACATGGCATCCAGGTGGCGAACCCGTTCGGCGACCGTGTACGTATGGTTCGTTGAGAGCGCTGTGAGAACCTGTATGCCGACGGCCGCAGCCGCATCAGGTTCCGGCGCTGGTCGCAGCAGATGCGCCATGGCGAGGGTGAGCACGGCGTGCTGTTCTTCCTCGGCGGAGAAGTCCCCGCTGCGGTTCTGATAGCCGCTGATCGCCAGCGGTGCCCATTCAGCGACGGCCGTAGCGTCCCCGAGCCGGGCTGCGATCCCGGCGCGGAACATGGCCACCGCGGCATCACCGACCGGTGTTTCCCCCGGCGCCGGGCGGAAGTCACCGGCCGTCGCCTCCATCCGATCCAACGCCGCCCGCGCCGCCACGACGTCCCCGTTTGCGGCATGCGCCCTGGCCTCATAGGCGGCCATGCGGGCACGGACGTAGGGATGGTCCCAACGCGCCGCGCCCCGCAGATGATCCAGAGCGGCCGTGTACCGACCCGTGTAGTAGGCGATCGACGAGTGCAGCGCGGCCACCGACGCCGCAAGGACCGGTTCCCCGGCTTCGTCGGCGTAGTGCCCGGACAGCATCGCGAACCGGCGGGCCGAACGCATGTCACCGGTGTTGAACGCCAGCCGGCCGAGGAAGAAGACGAATTGCCCGCCGAGCAGGGTTACCCGCGCCCGGGCCTGTCCTGCCGTCCGGCTGTCGAGGATCTGCTCAACCTGCCGCCAGCGGTCCACGACCCGGGGCAGTAGGGCGACATGGGGCACCGACGTGTACACCACGGCGATCTCGTCGACGTCGGCTTCCAACTCGGCGAGCGTCAACGCGTCCGGGTCTGCTGTCGAGATCCGCTGAAAGGTCTCGGCAGCGAGTGCCGACGCCGCGGCGAGCGCACCCATCCCCAGCATTTGCCGCCGGTCCGTGGAACTCACCTCCCCGCCGTCAGGTTCGCCGATGCCGTGTCGCGCCCGGTGGATCCACGCACGGAGCTAGACCAACTCTCCACCGGCACCCACCGCGGTGTCGATGGCCTCCACGACCACATCGGACGGCAGAAGCCGGCCAGCTTCGGCCCGACTGATCCCAGCCCGGTCCAGGTTGGTACGCCGAGCGAGCTCGGCCAGACTGTGCATGCCCGCGGCAAGGCGTAACGCGCGGATACGCCCCGCGAGATGCGCGACCGCGGCCTGATCGTCCACCCGTGCCTTCCTGTCCAGCATGACGACACATGCGTGAGGCGTGCGTGACGATGCCTTCACGGGGTCACAGCTAGTGGGGTGGCCACCAAGGTTCGCCGGATCGGCGACGCCGGCACGACAAGGGTTTTCGATCCCCTCGGCCCAACCAAGGTTCGTGGCCATCCCACTAGCCGCCTGTCGCGCCCACTAGCCGCCTGTCGCGCACCGTCATGGAATGTGTCGTGCCGGCACGATAACCGGCCGGCCACGCAGGCAGGACACACATTGGGGGATGTCGTGCAACCACCGAGGAGTTTCACCCGCCGGCCACCTGTGCCGGCGCAGATTCCGCGCTCCTTACCCCGGGCCGAGGCCCACGGCGATGTTCCAGCGGACGCGACGTTGTACGCGCTCGTCGTCTACGGAACGGATCAGCAGCCCGTCGAAGTCGTCCTGCCGTTCCCGACCGTCAGCGCGGCCGACCATCACGCGCAGAGCAGCAACCGGGACGGTCGCATCGTCCCGATCACGTTTCCGTTCCGCCCTCGTCAGGGGCCTTGAGACCAGGTCTCCCGGATATGGCCGTGCCCCGACCCGGGAGGCCTGACCGATGTGTGCCGGCCCGTGCGGGGCCCGTCCCTTCCTCGTCGTTGCGGGTGTGGCGTACGGGCCGGCGCGTACAACCAACACCCAGCATCGAAAGGATCAACCATGTTCAAGGATGGCACCCGCAAGCCCGACCTCACCGATTTCGACCCCGACGCCGTCACCTGGCAGACGTCCAGTTTCTCCAACGGCGCCGGTGGCATGTGCGTACAAGCCGGCATGCACGACGGCGGAGTGGTCGTCCGCGATGCGAAGAACCTGGACGGGCTCGTGCTGTCCTTCTCCCGCGCCGAGTGGGCCGCGTTCGTCGACGGTGTCGAAAACGGCGACAGCGGAGACGAAGATGGTCGACGTTCCCGTTGTTGGGAGTGTCATGCTCGATCGGGTCGCAGCGGACGGGCGGCTGCGACCGTGGGCTCCGGAGGTCGGGCTTGACCGTAGTTACCCGCTCGGTGGTTTCCTGACCCATCGGCTTCTACGCGGTGACCCGCGCAAGGTTGTTCTCGTACGCAGCGGTGTGGAAGTCGCTTCCGGCAACCACCGGAGCCCTGGCCTCCGGCCTGCCAACGATCCGCTCGTCATTGTCCATGACTTCAAGTGGCGCGGCGATGTTGTCACTTATCTGGCGAGGCGGGCGGCGATGCTGGCTTCAGGCGGATGGCAGGAGCAGAGTCCCGCTGTCCGCGACGAGGCGCATCGACTTCTCGCCCACGTGGAGGAGCACGCTGGAAGGCTCGATGTGTCCGGGCAGACTGTGCTCTTCCGACCGGTGGCTATGGACGCTGTCCCGTCCTGGTGGGCTGATGAGTCTCGCGCGATCGTCGACACCTGGCGGCCTCCCGCCGGCTGACCGGCCAGCGCTACGACTGTTGGATGACTTCCTCACCCTCACCCTCACCCGTCGGCTCCTCGAACCGGGCGAGGAAGTCATCCAACGCTTCGTCTGTGACGGTCAGCGCGTTGCCGTCGGTACGTTGGTTTCGTATGTGCAGACGGCGGCGCAACACCGAGCGGTCCGCCTTGAAGTACAGCAGATGCCACCGGCCGCCGTGTTCTTCCACGAGCTTCTTGTACCGGTCACGTCCGGCCCGGTCCCACAGGCCGCGATCTATCACCACGGATGTTCCTGCCTTGACCAGAGCGGCCAGCTCGGCCTCCACTTCGGTGACCACTGGGCCTTCCAGCTCGAAGTACCGGTGTTCCGGATAGTCGACGCCGTAGCGACCGTGCCGTGCATGTACCCGTTCGTCGACGGAGAGGCGCACGATGCCCTGGCCCTCCAGGTGCTTGGCGTAGGTCGTCTTGCCAGAACCGGTCAGGCCGCACAGTAGGAACACCTCGGCGACATCCCTGTCCTGCATCAGGAGACATCCCTTCAGCGCTTCGCCTGTCACCCGAAGACTATGACCACTCGACGCCGTCGCCGAACAGCGCCGTCAGCTACCGGTATCACTCTCTGGAGGTACCGAACCGTTTGTGCTGTTTTGGTCGATCTACTTTCACTGCCCTGGCTGGTGGGGAGCGACTGTCTTCGGAGCGCGGTCACTCTCCTCAGCGATAGTGCCGGTATCGTCGGCTGGCTCGCTGCTGTCGGTTGCGCTGTTCCGCTGACGGCGGCACTGTACAGGCTGCGGGTAGCCGAGGGAGACCAGTTCCTTCGATGTCCACCCGGCTTCGAGCGCGGCCTTACGCGCGTCGGCGTAAACGGTTTCGGCGTTGGCCACCTGCTGCTGTACGGCAGCGAGTGCGTCGCGGATGGTCTGGCGGGCGTTGGCGGCATCGACGAGGTCTCCGATCGCGCGGATTCGCGCACCTTCTAGACCCGTCTTCCGCACATGCATCCAGTGTGTGGATAGTGTGATTTTTTGTTTGTCCGCTGTTCGCCCCATTGGCGTCCAGAGGGCACTTTCTGGCAAAGTTCAACGCAATCGGTCACCGTGGGTACGGATTATCGACGCGAGCCCGTCATCATGATCGAAAATGGCGTCGGTCGATGCATCGAAATCCCATGTGCGGAAGACGGGTCTAGAAGCTGTCTGGCCGCCTGGATCGCGGCCGTTCACGGGGCAGATCGCTGGGCCATCGTGGTTACCCCTTCCTTACTTTGGCGCTTGTTCTCAGCCGCGTAGCCTGCCAGCCGCGACGTCACGCTGTCAGCCATCTCCGGTGGAGCAAGATATACATTTGGTAACCAAATGTGCGTCTTGATGGCCGTATCCGCTTGGATCAGAGCTGACACATTCGGCCGGACGGCGGGGTCGAGCGGGCGCGCTCGACCTCAGAAGCGGGGTGCAGTGTGGGTGGGCAGGGGCCGGTTGGGCACCGGCAGCATCAGCGTCCGGCTCGCCACAACCGATGCAATCTGCGGTTTGATGACGACGAGTACGCCGAGTCGAAACGGGCAGCTGGAGGCGTCCCGGGCGCGGCTGCTGCGGACGGTCCGGACCGCGGTCGCCGGCGCCGACGATGAGAGCGCGTTCTTCGCCCGGTTGGAGCAGGCCGGGCTGCTGGTCCGCCGCCGGCACAGCATCCAGCATCCCGATGAGATCACCGGCTATGCGGTGGCCCTGCCCGGCGACCGGGACCGCCAGGGAGTATCGGTCTGGTACAGCGGCGGACGGCTGGCCGCGGACCTGAGCCTGCCGCAGCTACGACGACGCTGGCAGGCCCCGACCTGCCCGGCCGGTACAACCGATTCTGCTGACCGGCAGCGGTTGCGCGACCCTGCTGCCCGCCGCCAGGCGGTTACCACAGCGACCGCGGCTGCCGTCAGTGCCGCCGAGCACCTGGCCGCCGACGTCGCCGGGACCCCGCCAGGGAACAGGATCAGGAAGCGGTGGCGCACGCCGCCGGGGCGGGGAACGTTACCCTGGCTGCGTCTGTCATGGCGGTTGGTGGCGTGCGTGGAGGACTCGGGTGGAACAGTGGGCGGGCTAGAGTGTCGATCTCGGCGAGTTGAGGAGTCCATTCCGGGCCAGCCTCGCCTGTGAGTGTGCGTTATACGGCTTGGAAGTCGCCTGTTTCTTGTGGAGTCCAGGGCCGGGTCCGTTCGGTCTCGATTGCGGCTCGTAAGCGGGGCGGTTCGGCCCACTGGCCTGCGGGGGTGAGGTGGTTGAAGTAGCGGGGTTCTGCTTCGCCACGGCGAAATACCGCAACCTGGTCGGCAAGATGGTGGGTATCGATAAGGTCGGCAAGGTCGAGAATACCGGCGTAGGAGCGGCGGGCGTTTTCCGGTGCTGTTAGTCGTCCACGGCCCCGGTCGCGGACCTGTTCGTGGTAGCGGTGTATGATTCCTTGCCGGCTCATGGCTTCGGGAACTCCCATGGTGGCGACGGCTATTTGGTAGCCGGCTTCCCGGTAGCGGATCATATCTTCCGCGACCCCGGCGGAGTTGCCGGCTGTTGCCTGTACAAGAGTATTGAGTCGGTGGTGACGGGCATAGTCCTGGATCATGTGCATCCACCGATGGCCGTCGAACCGGGTGCGAACCACCATAGTTCGGTCGTTTTCGGCCATGAATTGTTCATAGGAGGGATGAAAAGGCTTGTAACGGTCGCTGTCGACATCGATGAATCCGCCCTTGCCGTCAAAGATAGTGCCGATCTGCCGGGCCACCCGCGACTTTCCCGCGCCGGGCTGGGCGATGAGGAACACGACGGTTGGGCGGGGCTGCGGTCGGGCATGACTGGTCTCTACAGGAACGATTTTTTCCTGGAAGATTCTTTCCGCTTCGGCGGTGGGGAGCTGGTCGGGGATGGGAGTGGGCTGGGTCACGCCTGCTCCTGTATCTGGTGGGCGATGTCGGTGAACCGGATACGGGCCTCGGCGACAGCAGCCGGGTCGGCCGGGTCGAGGGTGTCCCGGGCCCGGGCGCAGGCAACCTGTTCGTTTTTCCATCGTTCCAGCCTGGCCGGGTCCGGATGGAGTTTGTTTTCCTCGGCCGTGATACGGGCGGCGTATGCGCCGACTGCGGCGTGCCCGGCTTCTAGCGCCGCTTCATAGGCTGCGACTTCTTTGCTGTCCCAGGTGAATGGTTTCATGTCGGAGAATACGGACGACTCGAAATCCGCGGATTCTGCCATGTTTTTCATCCTTTTGTGGTGTTCGAACAGATGGTGTGGTGGGGCTTGTCGGCGGCCCGGTGGTGGGTGCGCTCGGCGGTGGTGTCGCAGGCGCGGGTCAGTCGTCCTCGCCTCCTACCGCGGGGTCGAAGTGGCCGGGTGGGACGGGGGTGACGGGTAGGGGCCGGTCGGGTTCGTGGCGGTCGGGGCGGCAGGCGCGGAACGGTCCGGAGGGTCCGCACAGCACTGCGAGTTGCGGGTCGAGGTAGGACACGTGCCAGGTGGCGATGCCGGTGTTGGGGTCGGTGCGGGCGTGTTCCCAGGCCCGCCACAGTGCCTCGAGGCGGATGACGGCTTCGGTGTGGTCCCACCATTGGGCGCACCAGCGGAATTCCCCGCCGGTTGAGCGGGGGTAGGCCACCCGCAGGTACTGCTCGACCCAGTCAGTGACGCTGGTGAACGCCGGTTCCAGGGGCTCCTCGTGGTCGCTGGCGCCGGCTGTCGGGACGGTGGCAGCCGGGTCCATGGCGGTGGTGCGGGCGTCGAGATCGAGCAGCAGGGTTTCCAGGGAGCTGAGGCGGGCGGCCAGGTCCGCCAGCGCGCCGGTCAGATCAACGGCGGTGGTGGGGCTGGTCATGATGTTTCCGTTCCTTTCTGTGGGCTGGTCCCGGACACAGCGGTGGATGTGGGGGTGGCGTGGGCGGTGAGGGTGGCCATGGCCTGTGTGGACGCGGCGGTGATCGCGGTGGCGTGTGGGCCGGTGTACCAGGGGCGTAGCCGGACCGCGGCCGCGCGGATGCCGGTGGCGAGTAGCAGCGCGGTGCCCTTGGGCATGGCGCGGATGTCGGCGGCGTCGAGGATGCGCTGGCGGCGCAGTGAGACCTGTGTGGACGGGCCGCCGCGGCTGTGGGACAGCGAGGAGATTTCGATGTCGTGGTCGCCGACGAGCCGGGAGAGGTCCTCGGCGTGGCGGGGGTCGTCGATCCCGGCGCCGACGAGTTTGATGGTGGCGGCGGACCACAGGGCGTCCATACCCTGCTCGCCCCATACTCCGACGCCTTGCCGGTAGGACTGCAGGATCGTGATGGTGACCAGGCCGCGGGAGCCCAGGTGGGAGTACAGCCGGGGCAGGTCGGCGATCTTGCAGATGTTCGCGGCCTCATCCAGCATGATCCGCATGGGGGGGTCGAGGCGGCCGCCGGCGGCTTCGGCGCGGCGGACCGCGGCGCGCATGACCTGGTCGACGAAGGCGGCGACCAGCGGACTGGCGGCGCCTTCGTCGTCCTTGGACAGCAGGTACAACGTGTCGCTGCTGGCGGCGAAACGGTCGACGTCGAGCAGCGCCCTTTGTCCGCTTTCTGCGTCGTGCTCGGCGGGTGGGGTGACCCAGGTCAGGATCTGGTCGTTGCGTAGGCAGCGGGCGGCGGCCCGGGCGGTTTCGTACACACCTTCGCGGGTTTCCGGGGCGCCGGCCTGGCGGCCGCGCAGGCCGGCGGCCACCGCCCGGTAGCCGTGGTCGTCGAGGAGGTCGGCGGGCCGGGGGCTGGCGGAGTCGTTGAGCCATTCGTAGACGTCGATCAGGCTGCGGTCGTTGGTGGCGGCGGCCAGCAGCAGGCTGGCGAGCAGGTCCCCGGCGGCCGCGGCCCAGAAGTCCCGGGATGCCTGCCCGCCGCGGATCTCCTGGAGGAAGTGGGAGGCGAGCCGGTCGGCGTCCTCCACCCCGCGCACAGCCGCCAGGGGGTTCCACCACCAGATTGGCGGGGCGTAGGCGATCTGCTGGGGATCGAACACCCATACCGTGCCGTTCGCTGCCCGCAGGGCGGCGGTGGTCGCCCACAGGTCGGCCTTGTTCGCGGTGGCGACGACCGCGCCGGGGGCGTCGAGGATGACCGGGACTGCCAGCGCGGTGGTCTTGCCGGCGCGGGGGGCCATGACCGCGACCGCGACGTCCTCGTCCGATCCGTACAGCGGGGTGCCGCCGGGGGTCAGGTCCCCGATCGGCCAGCCCCGGTCCGTTTCGGACAGGCGGGGCAGCGGGGCCAGGGAGGGGCGCAGCGCGCGGGCGCGGGCGGTCGCACCGGCGGGGGTGAGGGCCGCCAGGTCCCGGTCGTCGGCGAGGGAGGGGCCGGCCAGCGC
>NZ_CAKJTO010000055.1:0-35642 GCF_917627405.1 Protofrankia sp. Cj5 | reverse complement strand
ATGCGGACCTGCGCGTCGGTGACGTTCACGGATTCGTCGACCAGAATCTGGACACGGACCGGGCGCGTCGATGTCGACGTCGACGGTGGAGCAACGGACGCGGCAGTACCTGGAGGTCCTGTTTGCGCTTTGCCAGGAATAGCCCAGAGGACGATCGAGAAAACGGCGCAGACCCCAACTAGCGCGCGCCCGAAGTGTGCCGTGGACAATTGGCTGGCCATCCCTAACCCCCGTCGGTAGCGGACTCCGCCAGACCGACAACCTGCCGCGGTGGAAACCGTACCGGACTACAGCCTTCGTCGATGGCCATCTTGCAATCCCGGCAATCGACGGAATTAACAGTACGTGTTTGTGCGGATGCTCGTCGTGAGTGCATCGCCTTGGTGGGTTCAGGCTGTCGCTCGGGCTGAACATCGTCAGACATTGCCCAGTCGGGGATGCCCGATGAGAACCTACTCCGTAATCAGCGGGTGTTGTTGACGGGTTGCTCGGTGTCCGCTCCGGCGGTGCGGTTCGTACGGTTCATGCCGTTCATACGGTTCGTACTTTTCATGCGGTTCAGGTGGTTCGCGTAGCAAAAAGTGCAAGCATCGCGGGTATTGTTCGGGTAAACACACAGACAATCGGCCGCGGAATATTCACTTGATTCGGGAAACGGGATGCGCACCGGTAGGATCATCCTTCACTATGGGCCACCACGCGGGGGGAGCGTCCATTGGCGGCGAAACAGCCGGGCTTGAAGGGGTGGCGGGCATGGCCGCCGCATGTCCCGGCCATGCGCGGCATGGCCGGCGTACTGATCGTTGGCATGCTTGTGGCGGGGGTGGCCCTGCCCGCCCGTGGCCAGCCGCAGCCGAGCGTCACGCCGAGTGCCGCCGCCTCGGGCGGCGCGTCCGCTCCGGGGGTCGCCAGTAATGATCTGCCTGCCCAGCCCGTTCGGATCGTGGTCCTCGTCGACGAGTCCGGCAGCCTTTCCGACCAGGACGTCGTCAACGAACGTAACGCCGCGTCCCTGATCGCGGTCGCTGACATCTCCGCCCGGTCGCAGGTGGCGGTTGTGGGCTTCGGGAGCTCCGACGGCCGGATCGGGCAGAGCGCCGTCAGCCCGATCTGCCCGCTGACCGCTGTCAGCGAGCCAGGCAACCAGCAGGAGCTGCTGCGGTGCGTCAACACGCTGCACCGGCGGACCGCCGAGGAAGGCAACAACACCGACCACGTCGCCGCGCTCGACCAGGCTCTGCAGATCCTCGCCGCGCCTGATGACGCCGACCGCGCCAAGATGATTTTCTTGTTGACCGATGGGCGGCTTGACGTCTCTGGGAGCCCTCAGTACGGCAGCCCGGACGCTGCTACCCGTAACACCGAAGCGCAGCGGCAGCTGACCGAAAAGATCAATGAGGCTCGTGACGGCAAGGTGCAGATCTGGCCGATCGGCTTCGGCAACGTCGACATGGCCTCCCTCGACGGCTACGCCACCGGCGGTTTTCAGGGGACCTGTAACCGCTCGAGCGATGCCAAGCCGCGGACGAACATCTACACGGCATCGAGCGATGTGATCAAAGCGTTGCTGCAGGCGTTCGCGTCGGCCCGCTGTGCCGGGCTCTCTGGCTACGCCCAGGACACCCTGGCCGGTGGAGACTCCGTTGAGCTGTCGGTCGACATCCCGGTCATCAGCACCGACGGGTCGATAGTGGTGCTGAAGGGCAGCGACAAGGTCAGGGTCACCTACCTCGACCCGCGCGGCGTTCAGGTCCCGCGCGAGAGCCCGGATTTCGACGGTTCGGTACTCCAGGCAACGACGGAGAACGCGACCGCCGAGTCGCTCCATGTCCGTAACCCGCGTCCAGGCCGCTGGAAGGTGCGCCTTGCCGCGCCCGCGGGGGTCGCCACATCCACCGTGGCGGCCTCGGCGATCTGGCAGGGCCGTCTGCGTTCCTCGATCGCGGTCACACCGCCCGCGCCCCAGGCCGGCCAGAGCGTGGACGTCCGGGTACGCCTCCAGACCCGTGCCGACGCGGTCACCGACCCGGCTGAGCTGCGCACGCTGACGGTCCGCGCCGAGGCGTCCGGTGACGGCATGCCGTTGCGGAGCGTCCAGGTCGCTGATGACGGCAAGGGGCCCGACCGGCAGGCGAACGACGGCGAGTTCGCCGGTCAGGTCACCATCCCCAGTACCGCTACCGGCAACCTGGTCTTCGTCGGCCGGATCGACGCGACCGGCGTGGTGGGTGACGAGCGACCGTTCACCACCCGGACCGCCAAAGGGCCAGCCGCTGTCACCGGCGACATCAGCGTCGGCGGCGGCCGGGTCGCCCCTGGTGGCAATCTGCGTGGGAAACTCGTCATCAACACGGCGGACGGCCAGCCGCGCACGCTTGGCCTGCGCCTGGTCGACCTGGACCCGGGCACCCTGGCCGAGCTCAACCCGGCGACGGTCGCGACCGGTGGCTCGGGACGGTCCGAACAGGAACTGACCGTCAGCTTCCGGGCCGGCACCAAGCTCGGGCCGGCCAGCGGTGAGATCGATCTTGTCGATATGGCCGACCCCGCCACCGTTGTCGCGGTTGGTTTCTTCGTCGCGAACATCGGTTATCCGCCATCGCTGTTCCAGCGCCTGCTGTGGCTGTGGATCCTGCTGGCGGTGGCGGCGCTGGCCGCGCTGGTCTGGTGGCGGGGCCGGCGACGGGCCCGTCGCGCCCGTCGCGACGTCCGGGATCTCACCATGGTCCTGTACCGCAACAACACGGAGCTCTACAAACTCCGTGCGCCAGCGACACCGTCCACCCGGTTTCCCTTCGCGGTCCGTGACCCCCGGGGCAGGCTGGCGCGCCTCGACCTGGCCGACGGCCGGGAAGACGCCTATGAGACTCGTCGCGGCGACAGCGGCGAGCTTGTCGTCAGGACGCCCGGCGGCACGACGATCACGCTGACGCGCGGCCGGCCCACACCGATCGGTGACGGGCTGGCGCTGGGCTTCCTCGACGCACGCACCGCGTCAGCCGGGGGGCAGCCGGGGGCTCGCGGGGGTGGCGGGAGCGGCGCCGGTCATGGCCGTTGGGCGGAACGCAACCGTTACCGGCCCGGCACGGACGCTGGGGGCCGCGTCCCCAGCGGCGCCGGCGCGGCATCGGACCGGACAGGCCGTGCGGGTAGGCCGGCGGCGGGCGGTTGGCGGGACAGATCCGGCGGGGCTACCGGTTTCGGTCGGACACCGGGCGCGTCCCAGCGGGAGACCGGCCGCCGGGGCGGTCGTGGGGACACGGGGAGCAGCGATGACACTTCCTCGGGCGGCTACGGGACACGGTCGTGGGACAGCGCTGCCCGGCCTGGCCGCGGCGCGGTATCGGATGAGACCGCGGTCACCGGACCCCAGCCCGGTTCGTCCCAGCCCGGTTCGTCCCGACCAGGCTCGGCGTGGTCCGATGTTGATCGTTCCCGTGGCACCGCTGACACCGGCCTCTGGGACAGCGGGCGTCGGGCCGGCCGCGGGGAGCCCAACGCTGCCTCCCGCCAGCCCCGGGCCGAGGAACGCGGCGGGTACGACGCCGCGGGCGAGGGCGGGCACGGCGGGTACAACCCGGGCTCCCCGGATGGGCTGGATCTACATGACGAAATAACCCAGCCTGGTCGCGACGGTGGGCGCAGGCCCCGAGACCGCGACCACTTCGACGGCGATCCCGAGCGGGCATGAGAGCCGAGCCGCCCAGGGCAGTGGAGGCCGATTCCCGGCCCCACAGCTGTGGGCGATGTGACAAGGAAGCGAGCGAGTCCGCATGAACATTTACCAGCCGATGATGTTCGTCGGGCTGGGGGGCACCGGTTGCCTCATCGGAGCGGAGCTGGAACGCCGGCTTCGCAACGAGCTGTGCGGACCGGACGGCCGTGATCTGATCGGCCGGGTCCCCGGCCAGGGCTATCTGCCCTACCAGCTGCCGGCCTGCGTCCAGTTCGTGTACGCGGACCTGAACGAGAGCGAGCTCACCAAGCTCCGCGGCCGGGTGGTGCCGGGCGAGGAACACGAAGCCGCCGTCGCGCACACCCAGCACATCACCCATGAACTCGTTCCCCGTTTCGACACCTACCCCCAGGTCGCGCTGAGCCTGCGCACCAACGCACCCCGGTTCGTCCGCGGCTGGCTGCCGCCGCCCGCCGGGGAGCCCCGGGTCGCGCCGCTCGTCCGCGGTGCCGGGCAGCTGCCCACGGTCGGGCGGGCCGCGCTGTTCGAAACATTCCGCAACGGGCTGGAGCCGGCCCAGCAGCCGGTCGCGCGGGCGATCGGGATGATCGGCAACTCCGGCGATGAGCTCTCCCGGCTTGGTGGGCGGTTCGGCCAGACCTGTGATGTCTTCGTCGCGTTCTCTGTTGCCGGCGGAACCGGCGCGGGCATCTTCTACGACTACCTGTATCTGATCGGCGAGGCGTTCCAGCGCACCGACTACCGGGCGCAGATCTATCCGCTGGTACTGATGCCGTCCGCCTTCGAAGAGGGGATGGGCGGCGGGCGGCGGGCCCGCCTCAACGCGGGCCGGGCCCTGCTCGACCTGTTCCGGCTCGTGGATGACCAGAACGGATCGACCGCTGGCACCGAACTGACCGCCACCGGAACCAGCGGGACCCTTGGGGTGTTCTACCCGGGCCAGGAGAAGGCGACCGCGCTGCTGCCCGCGACGATCCAGACGGCTTTCCTGTTCAGCGGGAGCTACGGGGTCCGCCGTGATGACCTGCACCGTTCGATCGTGTCGCTGATGCTCTCCCTGGTCGGGACGGGCAAGAGCGATACCGACGGCGCGACGGTCGGTGATCGGCTCTACCAGTCGTTCGCTGACGACTTCATCAACCGGGGCGTGGAGCGGGAGGTCCCCGCGCCGTCCGGGATCGGGCTGCGGGGTGTGTCGACCAGCCTGGTCGCGTCGATGGACGTGCCGGTGGACGATCTTGCCGACATCGTCGCGTCCCGGCTGCTGGCGCGTGCGGTCGACGTGCTTGCCGGCATCGCGCCCGGAAGCGGGGAGGACAACGAGCCGGCGATCGAGGAGTTCATGGCCGCGGCGAATCTCGAACCGCTGCTCGCCAGCAGGCCGCTGCCGTTTACCGAGGTCACGGCCGTGCGTGGTGCCCAGGAGATCATCGGAGCGCTGCGAACCCGGGCTCGCGCGATGGAGGACAGTGTCCTCGCGCTCGAGGACCGGCTGCGGGCCGACGTCCCCGACATGGTTGCCACCTTCGACCCGACCAGGGCGGTGGACGCGCTCCTCGGCCGGCTCGACCTGTTCCGGGTTCGCCGGGTCGTGCTCGGTGACAGCCGCCTGGACTACGACGAACAGCGCGGCGGCGTGGCCAGGCGGCTGGACGACTACCGGCGGGAACCGTTCGCGCCACCCGGGGTCGCCTTCAGCCCGCCGCAGCCTGTTGACGTCCGCGACCGCCGGCTGGGCCTGAGCAAACTGCGCTGGGGCGACCCGTATGTGCAGCAGACCCTGGCAACCCAGGACGACTGGTTCAGGTGGCGGGCACAGTCGGTGTGGAGCGCTGCCTGGATGAGCCAGGCGGCCCGGTGGGGGCGCATCTTCGAACGGGTACGCCAACAGCTCGGCGCGGTCACGGCCGCATTCGACGATCACGCGCAGAACGAGCCGGGGACGTTCGCCAAGCGAAGCGCCGAGCTGTACCGCAACCGGGTCGGCGTCACCTATCTGCTGCCCCCGGTGGATATGGAGGCCTTCTACCGGGGGGTGCTTGAGCGGTTCGTCCGGCGCGACCACAGCCGCAACACCGCGACCGAGGCGGATGTGCTCAGGTCCCTGCTCGGCGCCGACGGCTGGCGCCCGGCCTGGGCCGCGGCGATCGACCGCGGCCCGACCGCGGCTGTCGCGGTCGTCCGTGAGCGTCTCAAGCAGGAGGTCAAGAGGCTGTTCACGCAGGAAAGCGATGCCAACGCGGACGCGCTCCTGCCGACGATGGCGAAGCTGCTCGCCGGTGCCGCGCGGCGTGAGGCCATGACGTCCGTCACCGACGAGGTCCGCCAGTTCCAGGCGAAGATCCACGGTTTGGTCCCGGCCAACTTCACCCCGCAGGGCTCCGGGGCGCTCAAGGTACTCATCTCCTACCCGGCGGGCGGCGCTGACCCGACGATCGAACGCTTCCTGCGGGAGCAGATCCGGCTCCCCCGGGAGCCGAGCATGGTGGTCGAGTTCCGGCCGATCAACGCCGAGTCGATCGCGGTGGTGCTGTTCCGGACCTCCATGAGCATCACCGAGGTGCCCGAACTGCGGGAGATCCTGCACCACTGGTCCGACGCCCTCGGCAACGAACAGCCGCACGACTTCCTGAAATGGCGCCAGCGGGTCGGGTACGACTACGGCTGGCTGGCGACCACCGAGGAGCACCGGGTCCGCATCCTGCACCACCTGTTGTGCGCGATGTGGAACGGCAACATCCGCACCCGGGGCGGTGAGCGCGACTCACCGGCACAGGTGCGTGTGCAGCTCGCCGACGACGACGAGCACCAGGTGTCGATGACCCTGTCGCTGGCGCCGTTCGAGCCGGCGTCGTCGTGGGGCAGCCTGCTGCGGGCCTACGAGGACTGGACCCTCGCCGACGACGAGCAGATCAGGCGTGACTTCTGCGAGCAGCTCATGCGCACCCTTCCCGAAGGCGTGTCCGGCCGGGCGAAGCAGCCGAGCGAGCTTTTCCTGCGGATGCTCAGCCTCGCCAGGGAACAGGCGGTGCTGCTTGACGACATGCGCCGCGGGCTTCCCGCTGGCAGCCGGGGCTGGGCGGGTCAGCTGCACGGGTTCTGGACGAAGACGTTCAGCGCGGCCATGGAGATGCCGTTCGAGAATGTCTCGCTGCGCGCCCGCACCAACCTCGCCGAACTGTACGAACTGGTGGTACGCCGGCCCCGCGGCGTTGGCCCGCTGGCCGGTGGCGCACGGTCCGGGCCGGCCGAGGACGCCAGCCAGCGGGGGCCGGGCGGCTCCGGACCCGCTGAGGCGAGCTGGGAGGCGGGGGAACGCCGCGGCCGGGACGGCTATCAGCGGGCCGGCCGGCAGCACAGCGACGACAACCACGACGGCCGGCGGCCGGCCGAGCTGCGTAAGGATCTCGATGGCGGAGGGTTCCCGGGCAGCGGAGCCGGAAATCCCGGGGACGGCCACCGGAGCGTTGACTATCAGGCCGATGGTTATCAGATAGATGATTATGGGGCGGATGGCTACCAGGCCGACGATGAGGGCTGGTCGTGACTGACTCGACCCTGGCCCGAGCCACGCCGACGGTCGTCGAAATCGATCTCCGTACCCGGTACGCCGAAGTCATGGATGTCGAGCGCTTCTCCGACATCCAACGGGTCTTCATCCGGGATCTGGGGGTGGCGGAGAGCGACCCCGGCCGGGTGCTCCTGATCGACGACTCCCGGTCGCTCGTCGAGCATGCTCCGGGGCTTGAGCGGATCATCACAGCTCGATCGGTGAACCAGGTCGTCTGCCTGGTTGTTGGCCCGCCCAACGCCGAGTATGCGCAGCCGGCGCACGTTGATGGCCATGGTTACCCGGCTGACCGCGGTGGCGCTGACCACGGCGGAGATCCCGATCCGTATGCCGCCAATACCTACGACCACGACCGCCAGTACGTGGCTGACCATGGCCAGTCCGGCTACGGCGAGTCCGGCTACGGCGAATGTGGCACAGGAGAGCCTGGCTACGACGACGTCACTGTCGGCCATCCCGATATGGATGATCGTTCCTGGGTGGGCGGCGGCTATGGAGAGCGTCCGGGCAGGGGCGAGGCGGGCGGCGGACCGCCGCGTTCGGACCGCTCGAGCGAGTCGGTGCGGGCCGCGGCCAACCGTTCCGGCGGTGACCGCGGGCGCTACGGTAGCCGGCCCGGCCGCGGGGGTGCCGGCGCGGGCGCGGCCAGCTCCACCGGTGGATCATCCGTGGGTGCCTTCCCCGCGGACGGTTCTGGTCCACGCGGTGGAACCCGTCTCGACCCGGCACGAATCGGGCTGGTGAAACCGTTCGTCCTCCGGGCGCCGGTGGCCACGCTGTGGGTGAGTGATGCCCGCGGAGTCGGCTGGGGCATGGGCCAGACCCAGCCGCAGTCTCTGCCGTCGTTCCTGGATGACGCCGACGATGGTCCGGTGCTGTCGGCGTTGCGGGACGCCCTGTGTCAGCATGAGGTCTTCGACGCCGTCGCCGAGAAGGTCGGCTCCATGGCGGATGCGACGGCCGCGCCCGGTCTGCGCGCGGTGGTCGGCAGGGTGGATGACGGAGTGCTCGCCGACGCCCAGCTACGGGCGCTCGATCGGTTGCTCGCCCCGCATCTGGACGCCGATGGGGCGAGCGAGCCACCATCGGATCTCGTCACCGGCCCGCTGCCCCTGTTCCTTGGGATGAACGACCGCCGCGCGGACACCGTGCTGCGGCCCGACGGCTTGATCAGTTCATCGTTACAGGCCTGCGGGAGCCGGATCGCCGACGCCGCTGCCGCGGTAGCGGGCATGCGTGGCTGGCGGGTGCTGTTCACCGGCCGTCAGCCGGGGATGGCCGTCCGGTCAGCCATGCGACAGGCCGCGGCCCAGCTCGCCGAACTGCGGGAGAACCTGCGGGCCGAGTTCATCGAGATCGACGGCAGCCGCGGGCTCGACCAGGCCCGGCGTAACCACCTGGCTGAGCTGGGCGTGGTGACCAGCGAACCCGCCGGCACCACTGCCCGGTCGGTAGTCAACAGCCTGCGCCTCCTTACCGACAACGCACTGGACGCGGGCCACTCCGTCGTCGAGGTCTCCCAGTGGCTCTCCGAGATCGCCCGGCGGCTGTACCCGCGGGGGAGCCGTGAGTACGTCGACGACTTGGACCGCATCTGCCCGGACGATATTCTCGACAATCTCGATAATCCGGACAGGCTGCGGTTGAGTCTCGCCGCGCCGTGGGTGCTCGGCCCGGTAGCTCTGTTCTGCTTCCTGGCCGCGCTGTGGTCGCCGCTCGTCGGTGTCGTCGGTGTCGTCGGTGCCGTTGTCAGCCTCGTGCCGGCTCTGGCGATCGTCATGATTGTTGTGCTGGGTGGTTGGCTGCTGCTGAACGCACGCCAGGTCAGCCCGGACGAAGCGGGCGCGCTGGACTTCCTCGCGCTGCTGGCTGTCGCTCTGGTCGCGGCGGGCGGCGGTTGGTATCTGCAGTGGTCCGGCCGGCTGGGGATCATCCCCGCCTCGATCCGGCCGGCACTCGCGGCTGTCGGGCTGGCCGGGCTGCTGCTGTGGCCGCTGCGGGTGTGGGTGTCCGCGGTACGGCGTTGGCAGCCGTGGTCCGGTGGTGCTGTTCCGGTGGTTGACGACCTCCGCGCTTTGGTCTGTCGGGTCGCGTTGTACGAATGGGTGCTTGCCGACAGCCGGCGGGACGCGCACGACGCCACGAACGCGCTGACCGGCGCGTTGCTGGACATGCAGACAAAGCTGACCGATCATGCAATGCTCCTGCGCGGGCATCCCATCGGGGAGCAGCCGGACGCGGTGCCCGGGATCGACGTCGAGGTTGCGGCATTGCTGCGTGACCAGCGGGGGGAGATCGCCAGAGTCGTCCAGGAGGATCTGGTCGATCTGATCCAGACCGCGCTCCAGCGCTGCTGGAAAGATCTTGAACGGGGTGCGCCGGACGCGCTGCCGAACTACGTGTCCGCGGAAGCCGAGCACCTCCTTGACGTCTACGCCGAACATCTTGCCCGGCGGGGCGTCCACGAGGCCCCGCCGTTCGGCCGGCCGGGGGAACGGCGGGCGGTGCTCGTCGACGCCGTCTGGACGGAGTCGCGCCGGGTCGCTGGCGTGCTGCGGGCCACCAGGCTCGACGTCGGCATCCAGCAACTGTGCGGGCCGGAGGAACTGAGCTACCTCGATGTCGCGCCGGACCGCGCGGACCTGATCCGTTTCGCGCCGCGCGTGGTCAGGGCCGTGCTCGGCCGCGGTGCCGCCCGCGCGGCCCGCCATGCCGGCGGTTCTGATATCCCATTTCCCGGAAGCGACCTGGTCTGGACGACCGGCGGGCAGGTCGCCGGTGTGCTGCGCCTGGTCCGGCTGCGTTCCGGCGTGGTCGAGACGCCCGCGGAGGGCCGGCTGTGACACGTCCCGGTTCGACATCGGAGCCGCCGGAGGGCGGACAGACCAGACGCGAGGACGCCGGGTCCGCTGCCCGCGGCGGACGCCGGCCCGGCCGGGACGAGCCGGCCGGCGCCGGCCGCCGCGGTACGAACGGTTCGTCACCGGGCGCCTTCCCTGCCGGCGGTGATCCACGCAGGGAGCCGGCCACCGGACGGGCCGACAGCCTGACCGAACTCAGCTACGTCACGACCTACGGCGAACGGGAGCAGCTTCGGATCCGGGCCGGTGACTGGGAGGAGCCTGGCCAGCGCCCGCCGTCACGATCCGTCCCCTACCGTCGGCGCCGGGTGTCCAACCCGGACTCCAATCAGGAGTTCGTCCAGAAGATGCTGCCGAGAGATCAGGTGACCGCGGACAGCTGCGACCTCATCGACAACGAGATCCAGATCGGGCTGCATCTACTGCGGACGATCGGCGAGACCCGATACCCGGTGGAGCTGTCCAGGCTGGTCGGCTATGACGCGGATGCCGAGGAGCCGTTCATCCTGCTCGCCGAGCGAGGCGAGCCTGCCGGCCTGTTCAGCAGGAAGATATCGGCGACGAAGTACGAACAGTTCCAGGTCAGCCTGTTCCGGGCGTTGAGCATTCTGGAGGCGGCCAAGGTCGTGCACCGCAACATCACCCCGGGGACGGTCCGCTGGAACGACCCGCGGGTGCAGATCACCGACTTCCAGCACGCCCGGCTGAGCGGCGAGCCGGCCGGCCCGGCTCCGTCGCCTCGCTGGGCCGCGCCCGAGGCGCGCCATGGTGGCCTTCCCGCGGATCCCGCCGCGGACCTCTGGAGTGCCGGCCTGGTAATCGTCCAGGTGGTGGGGGGACCGCTTCCGCCCGGTATGACGGGGCCGCCCGATCTGCACGCCGTCGGTGGCGGACTGGACCGGACGCTGGAGGGTATCTTCGCACCAACTCCCGCAGGCCGGCCGTTGATCGAGCTGTTCATGCGGGATCTGGGTGCTTTGCGGGATTTCGTCCCCGTCGGGGCCTACCCGGGACCGGTCGCGATGGATCCACGTTTTCTGGAGGGGCGCCGGCGGTTCGCTGAGCTGTCCAGGAGTAAGAGCCGGACCATCCCGACCTTCGACACTTATTCTGGTGACCGCTCATGACCACTGATAGCGGCGGCTTCCGCTCGTCCAGACACACCGTCCGCTGCCCGATCTGCCTGGACGAGTTCGTCTGGGAGGACGAGCGCCAGCTGTATGAGCGGATCGACACCCCAGTGGCCGCCGAACGGTACCGCCTGCTGGAGATCCCAGCGACCACCTCCGCCATCAAGCGCCGGGACCGCGAGCTCGACGCGTGGAAACGCTGTCCGGACAGCGATGGCGAGCTGACGGCCCCTGACGGTTCCAGGATCGACCATTACCTGCCGGAGGCATACGCGAAGTACGGCCGCCCACTGGTCATCGGCTTTGTCGGTTTCGCCGAGAGCGGTAAATCCCACCTGCTCGCCTCGATGGTCGGTGAGATCGAGTACGGCCGGCTGGAGACACTGGGCCTGGATGCGGACCCGGTGGACGCGGGCGTCCACCAGAACTATCTCAGCGAGTTCGTCGACCCGTTGTTCAACGACGGGGAGGCGATCCAGAGGGACGGGATCGGCACGTCAGAGAGCGGCGCCGAGTTCAAGGACGCGTTCCTGCTCTCCAATCCCGACCTGGGTGTGACCCGGGCGGTGACGTTCTTCGACATCTCGGGCGAGATTCTCGCGGAGCGAAGCCCCTACACCCAGTTCATCCTGGCGATGGATGCGCTGATTTTTGTGGTTGACCCGGATGTCGCGATCAAGGACCAGGCCGGTGGCTCCAGCGGATGGAACCGGCCACTTCGACGGGACAACGCGTTCGCCACTGTTCTGCACCGTTTCCGTGATCAGGAGGCTGCGCGGGAGAAGCCGGTCGCCATCGCAATCACCAAATGTGATCGATGGCGTTTCGAACAGCCGGTCTCGTCCTGGCTGCGCAGGGATGGCCTGAGCCCGTACCGGTTGGCCCGGCAGCCCGATCTGGCCGCGATCTGGGCCGAGAGCGCCGACGCCTTCGCCTTCCTTCACCAGAACCATGCGCAGGCGTGGCTGCGACCTTATTCGTTGTTCTCCAAGGCGACGTTGCACTTCGTCTCAGCGACCGGTTCGGAGGCTGTCGAGCTGATCTCGCCCCGGAAGGGCGACCCGAACGCACCCGCTGTGGGCGTCAGGAAATTCGCTCGGGGAGTCCGGCCCAAGAGAGTGCTTGATCCGCTGGCGGCGATCCTGGCCATGAGCGGCATGTTGGGTGACGAGGCCCGTACCGTCGGCGGTGATTCCGGGAGGCCGGAAGAGGGTGGAGATCGCTGATGTCCCGACCGCATACACCCGACCAGGAGATGCCCAGCTCGATTGCCGTCGACTATCTGGTCTACCGGTACGACCCGCCGCGGCGTGGTGGCGGCCGTTCCGGCTTTGCGCCAGCGGAATCCAACCTGCAACCAGCCGAACGCGAGTGGTGGCACGAATCGTATCGCCACTGGTGGGAACCGAGAGGTACCGACATCAGGTGGGGGCCGAGCGTCTGCTATCTGATCGCTCGGGACCTGGCCGGCAGGAACCGGGCTATACTCTGTTACCGTAAAGCTGGTACCAGCGTAGCGCGAAGAGATACCGTCAGCTTCCTGTTGATCGCATCGCCGGCTGAGCTCACGGCCGGTGTTGCCTTGGCACTGGCTGACTGGAGCTGGGCCGCGGGTACGTTTTTCGATCCGGCGATCAAGCCCAATCTCCATTGGTACATGGAATCCGTTGCCCGACAGCGGGCGCGGGTGCCGTCCAAAACCACCCCCTATGTTGTTCCGGCGGCCGGTGACGGCAGGTACGAAAACATCCTGATGCGGATAATTGTTGATCTCCTGGAAAAATCCAATGAGAATTATTCCCATCACCTGCTCGTACCGGGGGTCGAGCCGAACGATGCGGCCCGGTTGTTGGAGAATGCACTTGGCGCACTGGACAACGATTGCTGTCAAGCTCTCGCCAGGCGTTTTTCATTCTCGACTTCACAGAAAGACAACATACCGGCCGCTACGGCGCCGCGGGTGGTTTTCGCGACCCAGAAATTCACCTGGCAGGGTCGTGATGTGACCATCCTCGACGGCCGGGAAAGCCTGCCGGACCAGATTTTCCTAACGGCTGCCAATATTCTTGTGCGGGTTTCCCGTCGAACTGATCGCCATATTTTCGACGAGGTTGTGTCGGAACCGTTCAACCAGGATGATCCCCGCGGGTGGTGCGAGCGGCTGACGGAGAATTCCGGCCTACGGGGATGGCTGAGCTCGCCGGAGGGGCCTTCCATCCCGCGTCCTGCCCCTGTCTTGCCCGTGGCCGAAATGCCAGCAACCCCATCTTCGGTCCCGTCCTCGGCCAGCATACCCATAAGCCCGGGGAAGCCTCCGCACCCCCTGCCTCTCAGGGAGCATGTGAGCGCCGTATATGGAACGGGGATCCAACGGGTAGCGGAAGAGGCGAATACTGAGATCGCGGTCGTCAACATTCTTGTCGACATGATTCGCGATATGGCCTGGCTGACGAACGGGGACGTCCTCGGACTGCGGGCGGTCAGCCAGCTCGTATTCGCTCCGGGGAGTGATTTCGTTCCTTCGCAATTTGATCTTCCTCGCCGTACCGGCAGTGTTGATACAAAACTGCCCAATTATATTCTGCGGGTGGTTGACGAAACGGTTTTCGCGATCTTAAATAGAAGAAGTGATGTAATCGGCGAGCTGCTCGGAGGCGTCAATGCCGCTGCGGTCGCCGCTGATTCAAGCTACGTGCGGCCGCCCGCGGAGGCGGCCGAGCTGAGCAGGACGGTCCAAGAGCTTCGGTCTCGTTTGGCACGGAAACGGCAGGAGTCGAAAGAGGCCGCGGCCAGGGAAGCACGCGACGCGGTGGGCGCTCTGTGCGAGGGCCGGCTCCTGGCGGGCATGCGGGACGAATCGTCCCGGATCACAGTACAGAATCCACCATCCACTTTCGAAATCATTGATCTGCTCGTCGATCTGTTCCGGCTCGGCGGTGGGCTGACCGGCCCGCACATCGCCACCTTGCATTGGATATGTCTTCGCCGCTTCCGCGATAGTCCGTTCCCGATACCCTCCGTTGTCGCGGATGACGCCCAGGCGCTCGAGGACCTCCGTGCCGAGGTCCGGAGACGGAACCGTACCGTCGAGAACCATGAGTTTGAGGAGGCGCTTCGAACTGAATGCGCCGCGCGGGTCCAATACGGCCGGGAAATTGTTCAAAGGGTAATTTCTGAGGTCACGGTCGTGGATCTGCACGATCAGGAATTGATCGACTGCCTGGTCGCGGGGATTTACTCGCTGGCCGGTGAGCCGATCGGTCCGCAGATCCGACGAGAGCTTGAGAAGCTACGCGGACAGGCACACCGGGCATTCGAGCGCGATCGTGCCACGGCTACAGTCCCCCCAACGGAGCCTCCGCCGACGGTGGGCTCATATCGTCCTCGGGATCCTGATGAAAGCCCGATCGCCACTCAGCCGACCATTTCCCGGCCCACGGGTGCTGATCTGACTCCTCTCGGACCAGCACCGCAGGCCGATGCCGATTACCGGCGGTCCCAGAACAACCGGCAGCCAACCTGGTCGTCGTCGCCCTCAACCTACGTTCCGCAGGCACTTCCCCCAGGGCAGCAGTCCCACCGTCCCGAATGGACTCCGGCTGCCGGGACTGGCACTTCCCCCGCCAGCGGCGTGGAGCAAAGCGGCCGACCTGGGAGGATAAATCTCGGGGACCCACGTGTCTTCGTTCCTATTATTTTTCTCATTTTCCTCATTCTCGTTGTTCTCATGATTGTGATAGCTGGCCAAGAAAAAAGTCCCGTTGGTATTTCTGTCGTTGGGGCGAACGGCGATTTCAAGAATGTTGTCAACAGCGGCGGAGTGTGGCAGGCGCCTGACGTCCCCGCGGTCTTCGCCGAGGCCGCGCTGCATGCGGCGAGCGCACGGCCAGCGCCGGATAAGATTATGCTGACGGTTTCCAGGAAGTGGCAGGACAGGGCTGTCAGCGCTTTGGACGGCGCCAGCGTCGAGGGCATCGGGGGTGTCAGTAGCAAGCCCGCCGGGGCGATTGTTATAATCGATCCCAAGGACGGCGGGGTACGGGCGGTCGCCACCCGTGGCCAGGCGGCTGGCAACAACAATCTCGCCGTGGGCCTGGCTGTTGATCCCGGTGAGCTCACCGCGGTGCTCAGCGCGGTCGCGATGGACAAGGACGCACTCTCCCGGCTTGTCAACCCCAGCTCCGGGGAAGAAAAGTGCGGGAAGTTTCCGGATATGATTCGGTACCTCTGCCCGGGAACCGCGGCGTTCCTCCAACAGCAGCTGATCCAGGGCAGCTCGCTCGACAGGGTGCAGAAGATCGCGTGCGGTCTGGGATTCGACGGTATGCCTCATTCGGTGAACGGCGTCCAGGTCGCGGCGTCGTCGATACTGCTGGGGAAGAGCTGCGGGGCCACGTCAGCGGTGGCTGCTGATGCCCCGATCCGGGTCACGCCCTTTCAGCTGGCGGTGGTGGCGTCCGCATTGGCGGCCGGGAGCAACGGTAATCCTCCGCCCTGTCCGCATCTTCTCGTCGAAGCTCCAGCGAACAGGTGCGCGATCGGGATCGGTGACGTGAGGCTGGCTGTTGAGGCAGCGCAGGAAATACGCAAAGCAACGGCGGAGGGAAACCCGGGCTTTGCGCTGATGACGAGCTCGACCAGCGCCGGCTTTGTCGATGGCGACAAAGCCGGCTGGGCGGTCGGTTTCGCCCCGGCCAATAATCCAACAGTTGCTATCGCGGTGTGTGTGAGCGCTGCCACCACGGACCCGCAATCGGTACGGCTGGCCGCAAGGGATACCGCGGTCGCGGTTCTCCGGGAGGTCCAGTGATCTTCGCCGGAGGGCGCGGCTCGCGCGACGGCAGCCCGCTGGCTACCGGGCGGCTGCGTCGTCGGTGACCAGGTCACCGACGACGATAGTGGTGTCGTCGCGGGCTCCAGCGATCATAGCGGCGTCCACAAGCGCGTCGGCGGCCTGTTCGGGGCTCATGGTGCCGAGTTCCATCAGCAGACCGTCCAGCTGTTCGGGTGTCATGACCTTGGTGATGCCGTCGCTGGCGAGGACGACCCGGTCGCCGGCCTGGACCGGCTCCTCCAGCAGGTCCAGCTCCACCTGTTCGTTGAGGCCGATCGCGTTCAGCAGCGGCCCGTTCTTGATGGCGTGCGGGGTGGTGAGCCGGCGAGGCCGGCCACGCCCGGGCTGCAGCCACACGGTGCTGTCCCCGACATGCGCGACGAACAGGGTCTCACCCGTGTCATGCTGCCGGCCGAGAACGACGACGTCGAGGGTGCAGGCCATGCCGTGCCAGGACGGCTCCTGCAGCGGCTTCTCCCGGACCGTCCGGTTGGCCCGGTCGAGCGCTCCCCGCAGGCCGTCGCGGGGGTCGGCCGCGTACTGCGGGCGGAAGCTCGCCACGGTGGTCACCGCAAGGGTGGAGGCGATCTGGCCGGCCGCTTCGCCACCGACCCCGTCGGCGACCGCCAGCAGGCCGTCGAGGACGACGAAGGCATCCTCGTTGGGACCGCCGCGCTTGCCTCGTCGGGTCCGCCCCGCGGCGGCCAGCCGCAGCGCTGGCGAGGTGGAGACATCGGGCTCGTTCGCGACCAGCGGGGATACCGGGGGAATCGTCTGCTCCGGTGGCAGCGTCGCGGCGTGGTCCTCCCGCGGGCCGCCAACCGCACCGGCGCCGGCATTGCCGTGGTCCGAATAGTCGGCGCTCATTCGAGTGATCGCCGTTTCGTCGGTACCAAAGCCATCCTGGCCGCCGGGCATGCCTCGTTCCACGTTGCCAGGGTACGGCCCGTCAGCACGGTGGCCGGCGGCGTGAGGCACGTCAATGCCTGCTGTCGCGGCCGGGGGCGGGTCGACGGGTGGCGGTGTCCACCCGGTCGTGTCCTGTTGACGGGGCTGTCCGGCGGCGGATGCCGCCGCGTTGACCGGTGCGGCTGTGGTGACCGCGGTCGCCGTGGCTTCGAAATCCCGATGCGCGGAGTCGTGGGCCGGCTGGGTCGACCAGACGTCCGGCTGCCTGTCGTCGGACAGGTCGGACAGCGTGACGTAGGCGGTCGTCGGTGGTTCACCGGATGGCGGTGGTATTGGCGTGGTGGGGGCCCCTGCGGTCCCTGAAAAGGCCGGCTGGCCCAGGCTGCCGGGGCCAGCGGAAGCCGCCGGTCCACCCGGTCCAGCCGGTCCACCCGCGCTGGCCGGACCCGCGCTGGCCGGTCTACCCGGTACGCCCGCTCCAGCGGCGCGGGTGGCAGCGGCCGGGTTTCTCAGGGAGCCCCGCAATGTCGCGAGGACCCCCTGCCGCCGACGTCGGCGTTGTCTGGGCCGTGGGCTCCCGGTGGGCGCCGCCGAGCGTGGCGGATGCGCCGGCCCTGGGCCGAATCCTGAGGCGCGGCTGGAGACGACGACGAAGAGAATCGCGCCGATCAGCAGCACCACGATCAATGTGATGGGTACCACCGAACTGTCCATGGCCTCCGTCCCCCACGTGCGGGTATTCCGATCACGCTAGCGGACGTCCGCGCTGGCGTCCCCCGTACCCACTCAATGGCATCAAGGCAGATCAGCCGATGGATGTGTCGCGACATCGACACAAGGGACCGACACGACTTGACCAGCGCTGACGAGCAGTGTCCGAAACGGGTCAGACCAGTGTCAGGCAGCCGTGCCATCGATGCCAGGACGAACCCGCGGGGACGGAGACGGTCCGTGGTCCGATGGGTGGCCGGGCACCGGTCAGGCCCGGACTGGTGCCCGGTCGGCGCACCGCAGGGCGCTGCGGGCGTGCTCGGCAAGGGCGGCGGCCCGGGGATGCCCGGCGATCTCGATCGCGCTGCACAGGGTCAGCACATCAACCCTCGCGTTCTCCGACGCGACGCAACCGGCCAGGTCGATCGCCTGGTAGCCGAGGTCGACAGCCTGCTCGACCTCGCCCGCGTCGACCTGGGCCACGCCTAGCCAGACCCGGTGGTGAACCAGCTCCCGCGGGTATTCACAGGCGTTGAGCTCGTCGACGGACCGGCTCAGATGCCCGATGGCGCTGGCGGCATCACCGAGGCACAACAGAGCCTTGCCGGCGTAGTACTCGATGGTCGACCGGGAGCACCAGTACACATAGTCCGGGTCCTGGGTGGGGTCGGCCCGCTCGATCTGGGTGAACGCCTCGGCGATCTCGGTCCGCACAGCCTGGATGTCGCCGGCCTGAGCGTGCGCGATGGCCAGGGAGCCGGCGAGTACCGCCTTCTCAGTCGCTGTGAGGACGTTCGCGGCACCCGCGCGGGCCGCGCGCAGCAGGATGACCGCGTCGGCGGGTTCGCCGTAGCGCACCGCCTGCTCGGCCATGCAGCGCAGGATGTTGGCGCCGATGGCCCGATCACCGGCCTCGTGGGCAGTACGCAGCGCTACCAGCCAGAACTGCTGGGCGATCTGGTGGCGGCCGCTGTCGAACGCGGCCCAGCCCGCCAGCCGGGCGAGTTCCGCCGCGACGGCATACAGCCGCGCGCGTTGGTCCTGGCTGTACGCGCCGGTGCGCAGCAGCCGGACGATCACCCGTAGCTCGGATACCGCAAGCCCATGTACGTCTTCCCCGCCGAGGACGTCGTCCATCCGCCGCAACGCGTCGACGCGCTCGGTGAAGCCGGCGACGAGCGCCTCGTTGATGTGCCTGCCGTTGAGTACCGCCACGGATCGGACGGGAGGCGCGACGAGCCAGGAGTGGACGACCGCGCCGAGCGTCGCGCTGGTGAAGGTGAGGACGGCGGGCCGTTGGACGCGGCTGGTCATCTCTTCCAGCGCGGCGTCAAGCCCATCGGACGCCCACAGGTGCTGGAGCGTCCATGGTGGGGCGTCAGCGGTCAGTGTGATTCCGTTGTGAACAAAACCGGCGCTGGCGGCGGTGGCCGCCGTGCCACGGCGAGAACGGCGGGCTCCAAGTTCCCGAGAAGCCCGTGACCGCCCGAGCAGACTGCTGGGTTCTCTCACGCCCGGCCTCCTCAAAATGGCCAGTCAGGAAATAGTCGTTGGCCTTGCAGCCGTAGTCGTAGGCTTCATCGTGATCACAGGTTGGTACCCGGGACATTCCAAGATAAACAGCAAAACCAGGCCGACGACTGCCGCTGGTGCAGCGTACGTCAGGCTCGGGGGCGGAACAAGTAGTGCAAGATTGCGTCCGCGGTGTTGTTATATCCCGAAGTGTGCAAGAAACCCAACGGTCGACCGGCTGTTGAGGTTCAACAGGTCGATGGTTGTGGTTGTTCAACCTCGTTGCCGCAACGTCCGTTCAGGCGGTGGCCGGGCTGCTGGCCGGGCTGGTGGCCGAGGTGCTGGCCGAGGTGCTGGTCGCGTTCACGGGCTGCTCCGGCACGCTGGGAATCCGTCCCGGCCGGCTGTTTGGCCCGATCATTTTGGCCCGATCATTCGGGACGGTCCCGAAGGCTGGGCACGGCTGGTGATCTGGAATGGTTTTCAAGGGCTGGGAAAATCCGGCTGCTCAGCTTCGCGCAGGATCTTCGCGCAAGCGGCGTCCGCGTAGCGGTGGCGCGAATATCATGCGCGTGGTCGCGGCGGAATCCCGCGCACGCAATTCCCGGTGTGCTGAGCGAAGGCCCTGGCTTAGAGCGCCCGAGGACAGGACTGTCCGGCTCGCGGCTCCCCGCGTCCCGCCCGGCCGCGTTGTCCTCAGTCGGCGCCCACCACCAGGGCGCCTTCCTCCGCCGCCTTGCCGGACCGGGCGCGGATGAGCCGCTCGCTGATCGAACGCCCTATCCTCGGGCGCTCTCAGGGATTATTGATCTTTGGCATGCCCGGTGGGCCCGGGGGCCGTGGAGAGGGGTTCCCGACCCTCCGTCCAGAGCCGGGAACCCCTTGTATCCTCTGACGCTCGAGCGCGCCGCGGGGTTGGCGTCGAAGGCCGGTCAGATCTGGCGGCCCGGTCCTGATCAATCCCGATCGGTATTGATCAGCCTCGATCGGGGTGGACGAGGTCGAACACATACAGGCCTCCGTCGCCGCCGACGACAAGCCGGTTGTCGGTCGAGTACCAGGCGACCGAACGCAGCGGTCCGTCCACTGTCAACGCGGCGATGCACTCGAACGAACCGGTATGCCATACCCGGACCGACTGGTCGTCACCGGTGGTTGCGAGATATCTGCCATCGCGGGTGAAAGCGAGGTCGGTCACTCGGCCCGCGTGGCCGGTGACGGTTCTGGCCGCGGAACCGGTCCGATGATCGAAAACGTGGATGTTGCCGTCGATGGCCCCGCACACGACATCGTGACCGCTCGGCGCCAGCTTCATCACCGCCACCGTGAATCCCTCCCACTGGATGGTATCCAGTGGTCTTCCGGTCGGGAGGCTCCAGCGCCGGAAGGTGCCGGTGCCGTCGACGGAAACCAGGGTCCTCTCGTCAGCGGTGATGTCGATCGCGCGGACGTACTGTTCGCAGTGCAGGGACGTGGTCGTGCCCCGCCGGATCCGCAGTCGCCTCGTGGTGTCGGCAACCGCGGTCAGGCGGCTGACGTGGATCCATCGGCCGAGCCGTCCGGCGAAGGCTATGTACTGATCCTGTGGACTGATCACTACTTGGGCGGGCGGCTGGACGGACGGCATGCGGGCAAGCGGCTGGCCTGAGCCGGTCTCGTAGAGACGGACGTAGTGGTCCTCCCCGGCGAGGGCGAGGATTTCGCCGTCCCGGCTGACCGCGAGCGAGGTGATTCCGGCGCCGGGCAGGACCCGCAGCTCGAGCCTGCTGGAGGAGTCCACCAGATGGACGCCGTCATGTTCCGCCGCGGCGAACCAGCCGTCGTTCGGGTGCGTCAGCACCGCGGCGGTACTGCCCGCGAAGACCGGCCGCTCGACCGGGCGGAAGCTTCGTCCGGCCCCCGGCCAGGCGCGGGAGGCGTCCCACAACCGGACGGTCGTGTCCTCGCCTGCTGAGATGATGGTTCCGTCCTCGTTGAGGGCGACTGCGGTGACCGGACCGGAGTGTCCGTGCAGGACCACCCGCCGGTCGTCGTCGGTGAGGTCCCAGACCCGGACCGTTCCGTCGTGGCCGCCCGAGACCAGCCGGTCGAGGCTGGGATGTACGGCCAGTGCAGTCACTTTTCCGGTGTGGCCGGAAAACGAGTGGGTCACCGTGCCGGTGGACCATTTTGTGATCTCTATCCGTCCGCTTTCCTCGCCGACGACGAGCCGTGAGCCGTCCGCGGTCAGCGCCACACAATGGCGCGGGCTCAGCCGTACCTGACGTGCCTGGCTTATATTGGTCGCGAGATTCACGAAATAGAAGACGTCGATCTTGCCGCCGGCGCAGACGATATGGTTCCCATCCGGGCTGAATGCCAGCGGCTTCGCGCTCATGATGCCACGGATGACCCGGCGCTCCTGGCCGGTGTCGACATCGATCACCCGAAGCGAGTCCTGATCGGTGCAGGCACACCAGCGGCCGGTCGGATCAAGCAGCGGTGAGCGGCCGCCCGCGAAGGGGCGGGTCACGGTGAGGTCGCCGGCCGCCACGTCCAGCCGCAGCAGGAAACCTTCGCTTGTCGTGAGGAGGAGATACTTCGAATCAGGAGTAAACCGGACGGAGAGGATCAACCCGCTCTTCGCCGGAGGAAAAACCATGCTTTGCTGGCCGCCGCTGGTCTCGCTGACCCGAACGGATGTGTCCGAACCCGCCGCCGCGACCCATCGACCATCCGGACTGGCCGCGATACCAACGACAACGCGTGGGTTGCCGGTGAGGACACGCAGCAGGGCGGGGTCTGGGAGATCGGGCATCGGCCAGGCGGGGGTGATACGCCCGGCTGGCTGGGCCGCGCTGAAGGTCCGGGCTGCCGCGCCGAAGTCCGGATCATCCCATAACCGGCTGACGAGGGTGGCCGCCTGCGCGTGCGCGGGGTCGGTCGGAGTCAGCAGGTAGGCGTTCTGTTCGATGCGGGTCCGCAGCAGGGGCGCACGCGGGTCCCGGGCCAGCGCCAGGTCCGCGTTGATCGCGGCGACTCCGTGCAGCCGCAGGCGAGCTGTTACCCAGCGTAAGTCAATGACCAGTGCGTCCAGCTCGATCCCTGCCGGGTCACGTGCCGTGTCGTCAGTGGTGCTCTCGGCGGTATCGGCGGTCGTGTCGTCGGCGGTATCGGCGGTATCGGCCGCTGTGTTGTCGATCATGTCGGCCATGCCAGCTATGCTGGCTAGGCGCAGGTGTCCGGCGAGGTGGTTCCACAGGTAGGGCTCGTCGGGCGAAAGCGCCCACCAGGCGGTATGCCCATCCGGTTCGGTTGGGAGGCCGATACGGTGCGCGTCTATCAGCGCGCGGTGCAGCGACGGTAACCGATCAGCGTCACCGCCAGGCCGGTCGGCGGCGTATTCGTGGCGCAACGCGCGGCGGATGTCGTCATGCAGCCGCAGCCCTGGTTCGGTCGCGCCGGCCGCGGTCGCGAGGGCGAGGCGTAACAGGTCGCCGCACAGACGGCTGCTGTCCTGCGGACTCAACTGGTCCAGCTGGGCCCAGAAACGTTCAAGCGTGACATACGGGATCGTCACATCCTCACTGAACACCGCAAGCGCCGTGACGAGCGGCAGGCGATCGTCACCGATCAAGGTCAGGCTGGCCGCGACCGCTGAGCTGACCGCATCGGAGCGCGATTCGCCGTCCGTAAGTGGGGACGGAAGGGTGTTGGACGGTGTTGCGGGCCATGACGGACCGGATGGCGGTGGACCGGACGGCGGTGGACCGGACGGCGGTGGAGCGGATAGCGCTGGAGCGGGTTGCGGTGGAGCGGCTCGTGACGGTCCGGCTTGTGACGGTCCGGGGCGCAGTAGTCCGGGGCGTAGTAGTCCGGGGCGGTGCTCCGAAGCGCGTTCCACCCAGGCGACGGCTTCGGCGAGCGTCGTGCCGGCATTCATCCGGGCCCGGAGCTGGCCGTTGACCAAAGAGATCAGCACTGGCCAGCCGCCCGTCATCGACAGCAGGCCCGTCAGGTCCGCGCCTGTCAGGGCGTCCCGTGACAGGCCTGTCGTCAACAGGTCGAATGCCTGGTCAGGTGGCATTTCGTTGACCGCGACCGCTCGTGCGTCGGCCGGGATGATACTGGGAATGCGGGTTGTCATCAACCGTATACAGCCGTGCCCGCCGATGAGAAACGGCTCGATTTGGTCGGTTCGCCACGCGTCGTCCACGACCAGCAGCCGGCGGCCGGTTCCACCCGTCGCGTCCTGGCCCGGACGGTCAAGGAGGCGGCCGAGATGGCGCCCGGCCTGGAGCGGGTCGACGAACGTCGGACGCCGCCCGTCGAGCACCTCGGCGAGCTGATTGACACGTCCAGCGAGATCCGGGCCGGAGATCTGCTCGCCGAGCGTCGTCCACAGGATGCCGCCGGAGAACCACTCCAGCACCTCGGGATCGGCACACAGAGCCTGGGCAAGGGTCGTTTTGCCCAGCCCGCCGGCACCGTGCAGCGCCGTGGTCATTGCCACCGGCCTGCCGTCGTGCGCACACAGCAGATCTACCAGCGGCCGGGACAGCTCGGGCCGCGGAATAGGGACCCGGGTCAGCTCTGGAGCCATGTTCACCGGTCCGGAGCGCGTTGCCCCGCTGGCCCCGATGTCCGCGCCGCTCGGGGCAAGTTCGACCAGAGCCTGGTAGAGCGCTCGCTCGAGACCGTCCGGGGTGGTGAAGTAGTGCGCGGTCACTCCGGAGTTCACCACCTCCTGCCGGAACACGGCTTGGCGTGGTCCGTGGTCGAGGTCGATGACGGCTTCCGCCTGGATGCTCGCCTTCTCGTCAAGCAGGAACGCCAGCCGGGGCATGCCGAGCTCAGCGGCCGTCCGGAACTCCAGCTCGGTGTAGGAGATATCGGGTGAGTCTTGGACGGGTGACCCGTAACGGAAGCCGAAAAGACCGACATAGACATCGGCGGTGGCAACCGCCTCCTCGCAGTAGCTGGCCGTTTTACCGTCCCGCGCGGTGAAATAGGCCATGTCGACGATGACATGCCCGGCGCGACTGACCGCCCGCTCGGCGGCATGGACGAACGAACCGGCCGCACCGGTGGGAAACCGCCGCAGCTCGGAGGTATGACTGAGAAATATCCGCAGCACCCTCGTCGCTCTACGCACAGGTGAACGGTACACAGCTGTCGCGGCCCCGGTTTCGGCGGCGCTCTTGGGGGCTCCGGCAACAGGGAACGCCGCATCGCGGGGCTGGGGCACGCACGCCAGCCCCGTTCCTTGATCCACGTCTCTGTCGCGGGCGCTCTTATCGGTTCACGGACCTGTTGATATATGACGTCCGCGCGTAATCACCAGGCGTTCCCGTTCGATGCGCGCCCCGGTGGCGATCAACCCGCGAGGTACGGGGGAACCCGCGGGTCCACCGTGTTCCCACCGGGACGCGAACAGAAGGTAACGAATTTCGTACCATCGGTGCAAGCTCTCGGCTTTGGCTCGGTGGCAAGCGGTCAGCGGTCAGCGGTCAGCGGGTCCGGGTGGGGACGGTCTCGTCGCCGTGGGCGCCAGTCTGGTCGCCGGTCCGGTCGGTGGCGGTAGCACAGGTTCTGACCAGCGTGAAAGCGTCGAAGGGGACGGGCGAGGGGCCGGAGCTGTCGTAGACGGTCACTCGGATGCGGGTTGCGCCGCCAGGCTCGCCCGGATCCACGTCGAAGCCGGCGAATGCGTACGGATGCTCCGGCGCGCGCAGCGCCAGCCAGGGCGCTGGTTCGCGGGCGTGAATCGCGCGAAGCCGCGTCGGGTCGGATTTCCGCGGCTCTCCGCCAACGATCACTCGGCCTTCGGGCGGATCGAACAGCTTGCCGGCTGACGGCGCTGAGGAGCCGCCCGTTCCAAGGACCATGTGGACGGTTCCGGCTGAGGTGTCGATCACATCTGTCTCGTATGACGCCGGCCGCGGCGTGAGCACCTCTGAGCCATCGACTACCCCACGTAGTGGATATGTCCGTTCGTAATGATGCTCGTGCCCACACAGGACAAGGTCCACCTCGAAGGCATCGAACAACGGCAGCCATTCCTGACGGATTCCGAGGTCGGCGCCGTTGTGCTGTGCGGCGCTTGACACGGCGGTCTGGTGCATACAGACAATGATCCAATTAATGCTCGGATCAGCGCGGGCCTGGCGCAGGGTTTTCGCGAGCCAGGCCCGTTGCCGGCCGCCACTGTAACCGCGAATGTACATCATGCCAGCGTCCTGATAGCAGATGTCGTCATTCTGCAGGACGACAAAACGCACGCTCGAAACGGTGAAGGCATACCACAGGCCGGCGACAGCCGGGTTCGCGCGGTCAGTGATTTCGCCAACGGCGTCGAGGTCATCAGCGGGATCAGTGCTGTCGGGTAGGAGAAAGCGGCTTTGGTAAGCGCTCAGCCCATGCGCTCCGTTACCGCGTTCGACCTCGTGGTTGCCAGCTGCGGGCATCCACGGGCGGTGCCGAGCGGATATGCTGATCATGTTGAACCAGTCAGACCATGCCCGGAGTGGGTTGCTGCGCTGATTGGCGTACGACAGATCGCCGACGATCAGGGTGAACAGCGGGTTGATGCGTTCGATGCCGGTCACGACGTGCTCGGACGCCGGGGTGCCGAACGGGTCGTAGGCAGCGGACGTTCCTTGATCACCAAAGCAGGTAAACGTGAAGCGCGCCCGGCCGTCGGGTGCCGTCCGCAGCGTCCCACCCTCAACGCGGGCGATCCGGTCATGCAGTACCTCGTACACGTACATGGCATCCGGCTCGAGGTTCCCGAGCAAGGCGTGATGATTGATCACGTCCATGCCGGTGACGCCATCGGTGTACACCCGGGTGACAGCGGGGACCTCGCGATCGAGACCGCCCGGAGGGCTGCCGAAGCGTACCCGCGGGTGGCGGACCATGATCGGTGTCGTCCACGACACGGCCATTGATCTCGCCGGGTCCGGGCCGAACGTCAGATGGATGTGTTCAACGGGAGTTCCCGCGCGCGGGGCCAACTACCCTCCTCGCTTTTTGTCACCATCACCGTTACCGTTGACTGCTGTTGCTGTCTGCTATGCCATGGTGTCAACGCTATCCGGAGGACATGGACGAGTTCCGCCGGCCACACCGACGGGTATCGGACAGCCCGTGAAGGGTTCGGGGCGGTTTGTGGGATGCCGCACAGACGGTATGGCGAACATGGCGAAGGGGCGGCTCCGCTGCCGCGGAACCGCCCCTTCCTGATCCAGGGTCCTACCCGTAAGACGACTCCTACTCGCTGGACTTGGCCAGATCGATCGGCAGCGCGTCAGGCACCTGGTTCGGCTTTGGTTCACCTCGGAAGGTGAACGTGGCGGCCTCGCCTTCGCCCTCGACATCGCCGACGACGATCTCGCCGGGACGCAGCGTCCCGTACAGGATCCTCTCGGACAGGACGTCCTCGATCTCCCGCTGGATCGTCCGGCGCAGCGGCCGGGCGCCCAGCACCGGGTCGTAGCCCTTCTTGGCGAGCAGTGCCTTGGCGGCGGGGGTCAGCTCCAGCGCCATGTCCTTGTTCTTCAGCTGGACGTCCACCCGGGCCAGCATGAGGTCCACGATCTGGATGATCTCTTGCTCGGACAGCTGGTGGAAGACGATGATGTCGTCGATCCGGTTCAGGAACTCAGGCCGGAAGTGCTGCTTGAGCTCGTCCTGGACCTTCGCCTTCATCCGCTCGTAATCGATGGCGCCCTGCCCGGTCGCGAACCCGATGCCGGGGCCCTTGGAGATGTCCCGGGTGCCCAGGTTCGACGTCATGATCAGAACGGTGTTCTTGAAGTCCACCAGCCGGCCCTGGGAGTCGGTCAGCCGACCATCCTCCAGGATCTGCAGAAGAGTGTTGAACACATCCGGGTGGGCTTTCTCGACCTCGTCGAACAAGACGACCGAGAATGGCTTGCGGCGCACCCGCTCGGTGAGCTGGCCGCCCTCCTCATACCCGACATAACCGGGCGGAGAACCCACCAGTCGCGAGACCGTGTGCTTCTCCATGTACTCGGACATGTCGAGCTGGATCAGCGAATCCTCGTCACCGAACAAGAACTCCGCCAGCGTCTTGGACAGCTCGGTCTTACCGACACCGGACGGGCCGGCGAAGATGAACGAGCCACCGGGACGCTTCGGGTCCTTCAAGCCCGCGCGGGTACGCCGGATCGCCTGGGAGACAGCCTTGATGGCCTGCTCCTGGCCGATGACACGGCGGTGCAGCTCGTCTTCCATGCGCAGGAGACGGGCGGTCTCCTCCTCGGTGAGCTTGAAGACGGGGATGCCGGTCCAGATCGCCAGCACCTCCGCGATCTCCTCGTCGCCGACCTCGGCGACGACGTCCATGTCGCCGGCCTTCCATTCCTTCTCCCGCTTGGCCTTCTCAGCCAGGAGGGTCTTCTCCTTGTCACGCAGCGACGCGGCCTTCTCGAAATCCTGCGCGTCGATCGCGGACTCCTTGTCCCGGCGGACGCTGGCGATGCGCTCGTCGAACTCGCGCAGGTCCGGCGGAGCGGTCATCCGGCGGATACGCATCCGGGACCCGGCCTCGTCGATGAGGTCGATCGCCTTGTCCGGCAGGAACCGGTCGGAGATGTACCGGTCGGCCAGCGACGCCGCGGCGACCAGCGCGCCGTCGGTGATCGACACCCGGTGGTGCGCCTCGTAGCGGTCGCGTAGGCCCTTGAGGATCTCGATGGTGTGTGCCACCGACGGCTCCGCGACCTGGATGGGCTGGAACCGGCGCTCGAGCGCGGCGTCCTTCTCCAGGTGCTTGCGGTACTCGTCCAGGGTGGTGGCACCGATCGTCTGCAGCTCGCCGCGCGCCAGCATCGGCTTGAGGATGGAGGCGGCGTCGATCGCGCCCTCGGCGGCGCCCGCGCCGACGAGCGTGTGGAGCTCGTCGATGAACAGGATGATGTCGCCGCGGGTGCGGATCTCCTTGAGGACCTTCTTGAGGCGTTCCTCGAAGTCACCGCGGTAGCGGGACCCGGCGACCAGCGCGCCGAGATCGAGGGTGTACAGCTGCTTGTCCTTCAGGGTCTCGGGGACCTCGCCCTTGACGATCGCCTGTGCCAGCCCCTCGACGACCGCGGTCTTGCCGACCCCGGGCTCGCCGATCAGTACCGGGTTGTTCTTCGTCCGGCGTGACAGCACCTGCATGACGCGCTCGATCTCCTTCTCGCGCCCGATGACCGGGTCGAGCTTGGACTCACGAGCGGCCGCGGTGAGGTTACGGCCGAACTGGTCGAGGACCAGCGAAGTCGACGGGGTGCCCTCGGCCGGGGCACCGGCGGTGGCGGGGTCGCCCTTGCCCTGGTAGCCGGACAGGAGCTGGATGACCTGCTGGCGGACCCGGTTGAGGTCGGCGCCGAGCTTGACCAGTACCTGCGCGGCGACGCCTTCGCCCTCACGGATCAGTCCGAGCAGGATGTGCTCGGTGCCGATGTAGTTGTGGCCGAGTTGCAGGGCCTCCCGCAGGGACAGCTCGAGCACCTTCTTGGCCCGGGGCGTGAACGGGATGTGCCCGCTCGGCGCCTGCTGGCCTTGCCCGATGATCTCCTCGACCTGTGACCGAACACCCTCGAGGGAGATCCCGAGCGACTCAAGTGCCTTGGCGGCGACGCCCTCCCCCTCGTGGATCAGTCCGAGCAGGATGTGCTCGGTGCCGATGTAGTTGTGGTTGAGCATCCTGGCTTCTTCCTGAGCCAGGACGACGACCCGACGTGCCCGGTCGGTGAATCTCTCGAACATGTGCGCTCCTTCGAGCGGTGCGACCGACCACACGGCAGCCGGTATCCGCATGCTAGCTCCGCCGAGGCATGTCCCCACGCATCGAACGGAAACCTACCCGCCGGCCTCGCCCTCTTCGTCGTGGACGGCGGGCCAACCGGGACAGTCGGCCCACCAGCGAAGACGTCTTGGTCAACGGTGACCGACCGGGAGCGATTCCGTCCCGCTGTTCCGCCGAGAGCAGAACGAAATCTCATGATTACCGGGTCGGTGTGCCCAGCTACCGGGTGATCGGGTCACACCCGATCATTGGTGGTCAAGGGTCTCGGTCCAGATGTCAGTCGCTTGCCGCTAGTTGCTGAAAGTGATATTTTGTGTACTTTTGGTTATAGTCTTGTATAAAAGATGAAAAATCTTACTTGTTGATTGCGCTACAGTAGCTAATTGTATCCGCTGTTGGGCGGAGGGCAAGTAGTGATCATCAGGCAGCCTTGCGCTGGCCGCCTGGAAAACAAAAGCAAGAGGCTCTGGCTGGTTCGATGGCCGGGATTTTCCGTGCCCCGAACGCTGGATTGGTTATCGGGGGAGCGGCTGACAACAATGCTGATTGTCATGGCTCGGCGCGACCGCGGTGACCGGGCGTGTGGTCTTTATAACCGCAATGCCTGATCGATGATCAACGGATCGCTATCACGCCATGGGGACAAAATTATCTACCAATCAACTTTTTTCAGCCAGAAAATACCCAATATTCAGCTCGCGCTCCTGGCTGGAGGCCGCGCTGCCCGCACCCCTCGGCTCCTGCTAGCATCACCTCTCAGGGCATTTTTTGGGGGATGTCACTACATGCACTATCCGGCTTGCGTCTGCCACGAAGAGCTGCCGATGACCGATTGGGGTCGGTCATCGACGGATCGTCTGGAAGGTAACAGCAGGCCGTGTCGTCACAATCTACCGTACGTTACCGGGAGTCGACTTGTCGACCGATGGAACGGGGGGGAACGCGTGGGGGGATGAACCGGCTCTTAACACCATCGAGTCACCGTCGTCTCCGCTCTGCCGCATGGGAGCTCGCTCGCCGCCGATCGTCAGGCGCGGTGGGAGCCGATGGCCCGAAAGCGGCTGTCCGCCGGGGCCTGTTGCCCGGCAAACGGATCGATCCGTGTGGGCGGGGCCACGCGGCCGATCGGCGGGCGGAGCTGGCGATCGCCACCGCTGTCCTGCTCTCCCTTGTTTCGGCCTGTGGAGCATCGGCTGGATCGGCGAGCGTGTCCGGACGAAAAGCGAGCGTGACCGTTTCCCTCGCGGGCCGGCCCCTGAATCCGACGGTCGTCCAGCCAGTCAGCCACCTCATCGACACGAATGGATCTCCGTTTGATGTGCGGTCGGGGACCGCGGGCAGGCTGGCGTTCGTGTTTTTCGGCTACACCCACTGCCCGGACGTCTGCCCGACAACGGCAGCCGACATTGCCGCGGCTCTCGGTCAGCAAACCCCGGCCGTTCGGGCCAGGACCACCTTTGTTTTTGTGACGACCGATCCTGAGCGTGACTCGCCGCAGACGATGCGTCGATGGCTTGATCAGTTCGACACATCCTTCATCGGCCTCACTGGAAAATGGGCGGACATCGCTGACTACGCAGCGGCCCTCGGGCTCCCGGTCGTTCCGCCCGAACAGGCAGCCGATGGGAGCTGGCTGGTTCAGCACGTGTCCCGAGTGACCGCCTTCGCGCCGGATGGCACCGCCCGCGCCGGATATTTTCCCAGCACGACCGTCGCTGACTATTCACATGATATTCCCCTGTTGCTGGAGAATCGGTTGTAGTGGGTGCCTTTCCGTGTACACAGCATGTACGCACGATACGCGCACTGACCGTCGGGGAGGAGATCCGGGACATGCGGAGGACTCGCAGCGGTGACCGGCAAACGCAGCTGTGGCGGGGGCGGCCACTATGAGCCGGCCCGTGTGCGGCGGCAGTCCAGGACCTTTTTCCCGGTAACACCTCGCGGTCCGGCAGCCAGCACGGAACTCGGCGGTTCACCCCCCGATCTTGGGTTGTAGTTGATACCCGTAAGGTGAAAGGAACGACCTTGCTGTCTGCCCTTGTCTCGGCAGCAATCGTTATCATTGCTCTCACGCTGTTCGCGACATCCGGCACCAATCTGTGGTGGATGCTGCACGCATGGCGCACGCCTGAAACGTACCACGAGACCTTCTACCTGCCGGCCATGGGCAAACCCTGCCACAGTTTTTCGATTATCGTTCCCGCCCGCCACGAGAGCGAGGCGGTGTTGAGCGCGACCGTCGCCCGTCTCGTCAGCCAGACGCACCCGCAGGTGGAAATAATTCTGGCTGTCGGCCACGATGACCCATCGACTGTGCAGGTGGTACAGAAAATTGCCGCCGGCCAGCCAGGTCTGAAAATCTCGGTCGACCAGTCCGCAGTCAAGAACAAACCGCGTCAGCTGAACACCGCCCTCGCGGACTGTACCGGCGACATCGTAGGCGTCTTCGACGCGGAGTCACTGGCGGCCGCGGAACTGCTCGCCCATGTTGACGAGGTATTTCAGACGAGTAATGCCGACGTCGTCCAGGGTGCGGTCCAGCTCGTCAACTTCCAGTCCAGCTGGTTTTCTCTCCGCAACTGTCTGGAATATTATTTCTGGTTCCGTTCACGGCTGCATCTGCATGCCCAGAAGCAGTTCATCCCGCTCGGTGGAAACACCGTGTTCGTACGCCGGACGCTGCTCAACGAAGTGAACGGATGGGATGGTAACTGCCTCGCCGAGGACTGCGATCTTGGTGTCCGCTTGTCCGCGCTCGGCCGCAAGGTCAGTGTCGCCTTCGATCCTCGTCTCGTCACCCGAGAGGAGACACCTGACACGATATACGCCCTGGTGAAGCAACGGACCAGGTGGAATCTCGGTTTTATGCAGGTACTCCATAAGGGCGACTGGCGGAAGCTGCCGACCCGCCGGGCGCGGAACCTCGCCCGCTTCACCCTTACGCAACCGATGACACAGGCGTTTTCGGGACTAGTGCTCCCGGTCGCGCTGTTGACTGTCGTGGCCGGTAAGTTCCCGATGGTCGTCACGTTGACCTCCTTTCTGCCGGCTGTCCCGACGATCGCCATGCTCGGCTTCGAGGCGGCTGCGCTCCGGGCATTCGGCCGGGATTACGACTTTCGTATCCGGGTTCGTGACTATGCCAGTCTCGTGTTCTTTATGCCCGCCTATCAGCTGATCCTCTCGTGGGCGGCCGTGAGATCAGCCTTTCGTTTCTTCGCCGGAAACTTCGAGTGGGAGAAGACCGCCCACGCCGGAGCCCATCTGAGTACATCCGCAACCGCCGACGACGCGGCCTGAAGAAAGTCAGGGGGATCCGAACGTGTCCATGACCGCAGTGCTACCGCAGCCAGTCCTGAGCGCCTTACGAACACCCGCGGCGGCGGTCGACCGGCAGCGGCGGCGGTGGCCGGATGTAGCGATCATCATGGGGCTAGTGATGATCACAACCATAGTTCTACTTGTCAACCTCCACGGTTACCCGACTGTCCAGGACGACGAGGGAACCTATCTCTCCCAGGCCGAATGGGTGCGGGCGCACGGCGCGCTGTCGCCATACACCTACTGGTATGACCATCCGCCGTTCGGCTGGATACAGCTGGCCGCGCTTTCCTGGATCCCGGCCTTCCACGGGGGCTCGCTGACGGTCTCGTCTGGGCGCGCCATCATGCTCCTCTACGCCGATGCCTCGGCTGCGCTGCTCTACCTGCTGGCTCGTCGGCTGGATATCCGCCGGCCCTTTGCCGTCCTGGCCGTCCTGCTGTTCGTCTGTTCGCCGATCTCCGTGACCTTTCTGCGTCAGGTGTATCTGGACAACCTCGCGATCCCATGGCTTATCGCGGCCTTCTACTTCGCCTGTACGCCCCGTCAGCACCTCTGGCACTATGTGCTGGCCGGAGTTTTTCTCGCGGTTACCGTGCTGACCAAGGAGACCACCGCCATACTGGTGCCCGCCGTGGCGCTCGCGGGCTGGCAGTCCAGTTACGCGAGGACCCGGGATTTCGCCTCCGTGGGCTTCTGGTCAGGTTTTGTGCTGATTTGCCTGGTATATCCCTTGATGGCTTTATTGAAAAATGAGCTGTTCGCTGGCCCCATCCGTGTGTCGCTGCAGGCCGCGATGGAGTTCCAGTTCGTGAAACGGTCCGGTTCGGGCTCGGTGTTCGACCCGGTTGCGTCGGCTCACGCCACGGCCCTCGGCTGGGTGCAGCTGGACCGGTGGCTGCTGATTCTGGGTGCCCTGAGCGCTCTTTTCGCGCTCACCATCCGTCGGCTTCGCCCGATCGGGCTGGTGGTCGTGCTGCTGGGAATCACCTTGCTACGAAAAGGCTATCTGCCGCAGATGTTCATCATCGTGGCGCTGCCCTTTCTCGCGCTGTGCGTGGGTGGCGTGGTCGACCAGGCGTGGTCGACCACGCGGCGGTGGGGCAAGCCGGCGCGACTGATCGGCGACGGCAGCCTGCTCGCGGCTTTTACCGTCGGCATCGTGGCGCTCGGTGCCGCATGGCAGCCTGGCCTCGCGCGGGCTTTCACATCTTCTAACAATACGGAACACGTCGCGGCCGTAGCTTATCTGCGAACCTCGGCGATCCCACGGGACAGTCGTATCGTCGTGGATAACACGATGTGGCAGGATGTTTACCATGCCGGCTTCTCTTCACCCTGGCATACGATTTGGTACTACAAAGTAGATCTTGACAGTGCGGCAAAGAAAGAGCTGCCGGACGGCTGGCGCGATCTGGACTACATCATCCTCACACCATTCATGCGGCAGGATATTTCGACTCTCGGGCTGACTACGATGGGTATCGCGGTCGAACACTCGCGGGTAGTCGCACGTTTTGGCACGGGTCCGGCCGCGGTTGAGCTCCGAGCGGTGACAAAGTGATCCACAGCCGCGCTGAATCGACGGCGGACAGGCGACAAGCGGCTTTCAAGACTGTCTGAAAACCAGTGGATCTGGGGGTAGCGTGAGTCGAAAAAAGAAACAGGCGGCGGGTGCCGCCGTCGAGTCCCCGTCAGCGTCCCCGCAGGAGCCCGAACCGGGTCCGGCGGAGCGGGCGGCGGTCGATGGGATTCCCGCACAGTATTCAAGAGCGGAATCCGGGCCGCGGCCGCAGCTGACGGTGATCGTGCCGACGCGAAACGAGGCGGGTAACGTGATGCCGCTTCTCAACCGGGTGGACGCGGCGCTCAGCGGTATGGCTGCCGAAGTTCTGTTCGTCGACGACTCCACCGACCACACGCCACAGACTGTGGAAAGCGTTCGGCGGAACTTCAACGTGACGGTCCGTCTTTATCATCGTGCACCGGCTGTCCGTTGGGGGGGACTCGGCGGTGCGGTCGTCGACGGGCTCCGCTCGGCACGCTCTCCTTACGCGGTCGTGATGGACGGCGATCTTCAGCATCCGCCGGAAGCTCTGCCGACGCTGTATGACGCCGCAGTCGCCAATCAGGCGGACATGGTGATCGCCAGTCGCTATCGCGGGAACGGGGACGCCGCCGGACTGGCCAATGGTATGCGCAGGTTTGTGTCGTCCGGCGCAAGTCTTGTCTCCCGGTTGGTTTTCCCCCGCCGGCTGCGGGGTGTGACCGATGTGATGAGTGGATTCTTCCTCGTCCGGGTTGGCGCGCTTCATCTTGATAATCTGCAGCCAAGTGGCTACAAAATTTTGCTTGAGCTGCTCGTCCGCATGGACAAGATCAGTGTAGCGGAGATCCCGTACTCGTTTGCGAAACGGCATACGGGCGAATCCAATGCCTCCGTCCTCGAAGGGCTGCGGTTTGTTCGGCATCTTTTCTGGCTCCGGGTTCCGCGAGCGGCGCGCTTCGCGCTCGTTGGCGCGACGGGGCTATTGCCCAACGTTCTCGGTACCGCCGCACTTGTCCTGCTCGGATTGCATTACACTGTCGCCGCCATAGCGGCTACGCAAATCGCGAACGGGTGGAACTTCCTCGGCTGTGAACTACTCGTCTGGCCCGACAAAAAGGGCTCCTGGCGGCACCGGATCGGGCCCTTCATGCTGCTTAACAGCAGCGATCTGTTCCTGCGGCTGCCACTGCTCGCCTTTTTTGTCGAAAAGTGGGGCCTGAGCGTTATGGCTGGCACTCTGCTGACGCTGGCCATCGCGTTCGCGTTACGATTTCTGCTTATCGACCGGTTGGTCTACCGGCGCCGTGGGAAGAAAGCCACCGGACACCTGCCCGAAACGGCGATCATGGTTGAGCGGGAGGCATTTGAAAACGTGTTAGCCGAACATACGGCATGAACCCGCAAGCGGCGGCTGCCGATGGTCCAGCTGGGACCTCCGACAGCCCAGCCCGGACAACCGCGGCAAGTCCCACAGCCTTGCCGGCAGTTTACCGCCCCACTGCTGGTGGGGACCTGGGCGGCTGCCCCGAGAACTCTGGAGAAGATGATTGTCGATGACAGGTCCTGAAAATATCGGGCGCCGTCGCCGATGGCGGCGCTGGCAAACTGCCAGATCACTCGGTGCGCTATCCGTGGCGGTCATGTTCACGGCGCTTCTCGGGCCCGTGGCAGCCGCGCCACGGGCGGCCCTGGCTGCCGCGACGAATATGTTGCAGAATGGATCTTTGGAGACGCTGGACGCCGCTGGT
>NZ_CAKJTO010000054.1:0-35930 GCF_917627405.1 Protofrankia sp. Cj5 | reverse complement strand
CCCTGAGCTTGTTGGCGATCTCGCTGGTGCTGACAAGGACCTCGTCGATGTCCGGGTGCGGGCTGGCCGGCGGCCGATCCCCGGTTCCGGTTCCGGTTCCGTCTGGTTCGGCTCGGTGGGGCACCGTGTGCGCATTGGTGATCACCTGAGTCTCCCTGGTGTTTCCATGCGGCTCGCCGCCGTCTGCGGCGTGCGCGGTGGGGATGCCTGGCCAGGTCCGCGCCCTGGCAGTCGCAGGCACCGGTTGACGGCATCGGTCGCCCTGGCCCGCGGCCTCGGATCCGGATATCCCGGCGGCCGGCGCCTGGCAGGCCGCTGGCTCGGAGCCGGCCGCCTGTGACACCGAGATCCTGCTGTTCGTGCGTGTGGCGATGACGCCTGAGGGCAGCGGGACCGGCTTCTGCCCGCGCCATCTCGTCACCAGCTCGTCCATGGCCCGGATGTGATCAGCCCGTAGCCCGGCCGGTGCGCTTCCCAGCGCGAGCGCCGCTCGCCGCATCACCCGGCCCCGCAGCGCGGCGCTGAGGGCCGCGAGACCGGCGAGGTCCAGATCAATGCGGACCGGTGCGCTGGAGGGCAGGACCAGCTGGTCGTAGACAACCGCCGTGTCGGCGTCGAGCGCCTCGCTGTCCGCCCGCAACAGGTCGGCGGTGCGGGCCAGAGCCTCGGCGATACCCGGGCCGAGGGCATCCTCCAGCATGGGCAGCACACGGTGGCGAACCCGGGCGCGGGCGAAGGCCTCGTCCGCGTTGGTCGGGTCGTCCCACGGGGTGAGGCCGTCGGCAAGGCAGGCGCTTCGCGTCGCCGACCGGCGGATTTCCAGCAGCGGACGCCGGAACAGCCCGTCCGAGTGCGGCATACCAGCCAGCGTCCGTGCGCCGGAGCCGCGGGCCAGCCGCAGCAGCACCGTCTCGGCCTGGTCATCGAGGGTATGGCCGAGCAGCACGGCGCTCGCCCCCAGGCGTTCGGCCGCGCGGGTCAGCGCCGACCTGCGGGCGTCGCGGGCGGCTCCCTCCGAGCGCCGGGAGTGCGCCGTCAGGACCTCGACGGGGTCGAGCCCGAGCTCCCGCCCCTGCGCGGCCACCGTGTCCGCCCGCGCCGCGGAGCCCTCGTACCAGCCGTGGTCGACGGTGAGAAGCCCACCGCGCAGCGCTCGGCGAGGTGCGAGAAAGGCGAGCGCCGCGGCCAGCGCAAGCGAGTCCGGCCCACCGGAGCAGGCCGCCAGCACCAGGCTTCCCGGCGGAAGGCCGGCGATCGACCGGCGGACAGCGACCCGGACCTCGGCCACGCTCCCGCATCCCCGCATGGCGGCTACTCCCGCGTGGCGTTCATGCGCGGGTACGACCAGCGGCATGACGCGAGACCTGGAAAAGGCGCACCTTATGCCGAGATGGACGGGCGCGAGCCCAGGACACGCTGCATCCACGCGCCTGGATCGACCAGCTCCGAGCGGGTTGGCAACGTCTCGGGAGATTGCCAGACCAGGTTGAACGCGGCCACCCCCGCCTCGGCGACGACAGCCCGGACAAAGGCGCCACCCTGCCGGTACTGCAGGAGCTTGAGATCCAGCCCGAGGAGGCGCCGGACAAAGCGGTCGATCGGTGAGCCGCCACCGCGGCGGTTGTCGAAGCGGGAGCGGATTTCGGCCACGGTCGGTACGACCTTGGGGCCGACCGCGTCCATGACCTGGTCGGCGTGTCCCTCCAACAGGGTCATCAGCGCTTGCAGGCGATCCAGGACCTGTCGTTGGGCGGGGGTCTGGAGCGCTTCGACGATGCTTGGCGCGTTCGGCCCACGGTCGAGGACGGCGCCACGCAGCGCGGAGACGGCTGAGCGCACCCGTTCGGCGAGGACCTCCGGGTCGATATCGGTCGCCTCGATGAAGGAGGCGATCTCGTTCTCCAGATGCTCCCGTAGCCAGGGGACCGCGGTGAACTGGATGCGATGGGTCTGTTCGTGCAGACAGACCCACAGCCGGAAGTCGCGTGGGTTGACCGCCAGCGCCTGCTCGGCATGGGCGATGTTCGGCGCGACCAGACTCAGGCGTCCCACCGCGGGGAGGAGCGATGGGGCTGTGGCGGAGTCATCCCGGGCGGGAGCCCGCTCGGGTGCCGGGCCCGCCGCGGCGGGGACCGTGACCGCGCTTCCGGCCGCGTCGGCCCCTCCGGCCGCGTCGTTTTCGCCGGGCGGGAGAAAGACCTCGTACTGGCCAAGAACCTTACCGGCGAGGTAGGCCAGCGCGGTGCCGAGCTGAACCCCGGTGACCCTGCGCCCGACAGCGGTGGACAGCTTGTTCCGGTCGCGGTCGGCAAGCTTGTCGAGCAGCGGGACGCTCACCACCCGCAGGCCCGCGACATTCGACCGGACCCATTCCGGCCGGTCCACCACGGCGATCGGGGTGGCCGGACCGGCCGGTTCCAGCCGGGTGTACGCCTGGACATGGCCTTCCGCCTCGACAGCCAGCCGTCGCAGCTCCGCAACCACCGTGTCCGCTTCGGAGCGGGCCAGGGGCGGGCCGGGCCGGACAAGCCGGCGCGCTGTCGCTACCGCGAGATCCCAGTCGACTAGCTCAGCGTCCACATCCGCCAGCCTATGTCCCCTCCCCCACCGATGACAGGCATTGTCGCCGGCGCGTGCCTGTCATCGTGGGCCGCGGCCGGCCGCGAGCGGCCATCCCCGCCTCCGCCGCAGCGTGCGCGTCGGCCTCAGCATCCGCATGACGCGAGCGCGACAGCTACCCGGTCGAGGGCGTCGCGGGTGGCTCCGGCCTCCTCGACCGGGGCGAAGAAACCGAACAGCAGGAGCCGGCCGTTGACGTCCACGACCTGGCCGGTGAGGCTTGTGACGATCCGTAGGCTGCCCGTCTTCGCCCGTACGGCGCCGGCGCCGGCGCGGGCGTCGGCCGAGTCGTAGCGGTCGTTGAGCGTCCCGGAGAAACCGGCCACCGGGAGCCCTGTGAGCAGGGTTCGTAGCGCTGGATGCCCGGGTAGGACGGCTGTCCGCAACAGCGCCACCAGCGTCGCCGGGGGGATCCGGTTGGCCGTTGACAGCCCACTCGTGTCCGCCAGATAGGTCCCGGCCGTCGGCACGCCCAGTTCGTGCAGGACGCCGAGTACCGCGCTGACCGCGCCGGCGAACGAAGCCGGCAGACCACGGGCGTGGGCCACCAGCCGTCCCAGGCTTTCGGCGAGGTCGTTGTCGGAGTAGGTGAGCATGCGCTCGACCAGCAACGGGATCGGCGGGCTATGGACCGTGGCAATCTGCCGTGCGCCGGCCTGACCGGCGCTGGCCGCGCCGGCAGCGGGCAGGACGCCGATCTCGGTCGAGCTGACCTGCACCCCGTAGCGCCGTAGCGCCGCCGCGAAGGCGTTTGCCGCGGCCATGGCCGGAGTGGCCGTGCGCGGGCCGGTCGCGCCCGCGGTGGCGCGGCCGCCGTCCACTTCGAGTGCGGAGACCGGCGTGACGTTGCCGTCGGTGACATAGCTGTCGCGCCATCCCTCGCCGGTGGACGGTCCGGTGAACAGGGCCTGGTCGGCGACAAGGTGGTCGACCTGGGTGATTCCGGTGTTACGTACCTGCGTGGCCAGATCCGCGAGGCGGGCGAAGGCGGGGTAGCCCGCCGGCCCGGTCGCGGCGGTGAGCGTCGGATCGCCCCCGCCGACCAGCCACAGCGTCCCGCCGCTGACCGCGCTGGTGGCAGTGCCGGCCGCGGTACTGGCCGCGGTACTGGCCGCGGCGGCGGGCGTGGCGGTGGGCGTGGTGGCGGGCGGGCTGTAGAAGACCCGGGTCGTAAGCGTCTCCCGCGGGCTGAAGGTGGTCAGCGCTGCCGCGGCCACCACGGTTTTCAGGGTGGACGCCGGCGCGGTCGGCACGTCGGAACGGCGGTCCAGCAGTACGGCCCCGGTCAGCGCGTCTACCACGAGCCCCGCCGGGTTGCCCAGCGCGGGATTCGCCAACGGGCCGGCAAGCCGGGCGTCCAGCGCGGCCGGATCGGCGGTCCGGGCTGCCGGGTCGAGCGCGGCGAGGGGGACCGCGGCTGGCCGGGAGGCGGTGGGGGTAACGCCCGGCTGCTGTACCGGGGCGACGGACAGCTGGCCGGCAAGCAGCGCCCCGGCGATGGCGGTGAGCCCGCTGACCCGGCCAGGCGTCGCAGGGGTCACGTGCGTGAGACTACGTCGGGTGAATCCGAGTCGCGCCATCGGAGTGGGGAATATCCCGAACAGACCCCATGGCCGGTCGGCGCCGGGAGCTCCACCGATGGGCGGCCCCGTCCGTGGACGCGCGATCATACATGATCCTCTTAACGCAGTCCTGGGCGACGGTCATGAGTGCCGACACTGGTAACAAGTACAGAACACGCGGGCGCTCCGGACGGGACGCGCCCATCGACATGACAGGGGACGGTGTGGACCTCGAGTTCGATGTGACCATCGAGATCCCGAAGGGGCAACGTAACAAGTACGAGATGGATCATCATACCGGACGTATCCGGCTCGACCGGATGCTGTTCACGTCCACTCATTATCCCTCGGACTACGGGTTCATCGAGGGTACGCTGGGCCGGGATGGTGATCCTCTGGACGCGCTCGTCCTGCTGGAGGAGCCGACCTTCCCGGGCTGCCTGGTGCGCTGCCGCACGATCGGCATGTTCCAGATGAGCGACGAGAAGGGCCCGGACGACAAGGTGCTGTGTGTGCCGGTCGCGGACGTCCGGCAGGAGCACCTGCGTGACATCAGGCACCTTCCCGAGTTCGACCGGCTGGAGATCCAGCACTTCTTCGAGGTCTACAAGGACCTGGAGCCGGGCAAGTCGGTCGAGGGCGCGTCCTGGGTCGGCCGGACCGAAGCGGAACGGGAGATTCTCGCCTCGATCCTGCGCGAGAAGGAGTCCGGCGCCTTTGTGGAGCCGCATGACGGTGACTTCAGGCCCGATGTTTCGGCTGACGATGACTCCGTGCGGGAGGTGAAGTCCGCGTGAGGCGCGCCTGACGCGATCAGGACACAGCCGTGGCAGCCGTTGAGTGCGGTCGTGGTGGGTGATCTTTGATGATTGATCGCCACGACCGCGATCAGCGGCTATTGGAAGTTCGTGAAGCAATAAGTAGCTCTCCGTAATCAGAGGTTTTTCCGCGGCGGCCGGACCGGCGCGCTGGGGTCCTAGGGCGTGTTTCGAAAGCCAGCTGTCCGGCTCGCCACGCCCAGGCGGCCCCTGGCCGCGTTCTCGGCCACACCGGTACAGCTCTCCGGTATCGGTCTGGCCCGCGGCCGTGCCAGGAACCACCTGGACGCGGCTCCCTGATCGAACGACGACTTCCCAAACACGCCGTAGGCGGCCGACGCCGTCCCACCTGTTCTGTGAGCGAGCGGGCTCACGCTGGGGCCGCGCTCGTTCCCGCGCTTCCCGCCGCGATCCATCCCAGGAAGTCTCGTCCCCAAACATCCTCCCACGGTGAAGGCCTTTCGCCGTCTCGTCCCGGTGCGGGTATGTCGGGCACCAGACAGCCGCGTCGCGCGGAATACCGGCAAGGCGGCAAGGCAGCTCCTCCGTCGACGCTGCGGGGGCTGTTGACCTGCGAAGGAAGGCTTCCCGGGAAAACATGTGCCTCGCCGGCCAGCGGCTGGCGGCCGGGAACGATACGACGGGGATACGTACAACTGCGTATGGCACCGCCAGCCCGTTGTTGGTGTTCTGTATCCCAACGTCATCCGGCTCGGCTGGTAAGCGACAGGGAACATCGTAGCTAATCATCCGGGCCAGTCTGAGAGGGGCTGCCATGCCTACCGTGCCAGTACCGCTCGTACCCGCGCCCAGGGTCCCCATTCCCATCAGCCGACTGGGGGACGGGGCTGATTTCAGGGCGCAGGCCAACAGCGATCAGACAGTCACACTATGGGATTTCTTTCGCGGGAATCTCGATGAGCTGCGGCGGAGCGGTCTATACCGCGAATTCATTCCCTGTTCGCATATTACTGCCGAGCGCGGATATGCGATGAACGGTGAGCGGAAGGTGCAGATCTGGTGCAGTAACGACTATCTGGGCCTGAGCCAGCATCCTGCGGTCGTGCAGGCACAGATTGCCTCCACCCGGGAGCACGGCACCGGCAGCGGCGGGTCGAGAAACATCGCGGGCAGCAGTGTGGCGCATGTCGAGCTGGAAACCAGGCTCGCCGCCTGGCACGGCAAAGAGCGTGCGCTGATCTTCTCGAGCGGTTACGTGGCGAATTTCGAGACGCTGAGCACGCTGATTGCCGCGGTGCCGGGCATTGTTGTCTTCTCCGACGCGAACAACCACCGTTCGTTGATCGAGGGGATCAGCCGCTCCGGCGCACGGAAGCAGGTCTTCCCGCACAACGATCTCGACGCGCTCGAGAAGGGGCTCGCCGGATACGGCCGCGATCATCCCAAGTTGATTGTTTTCGAGTCGGTGTACTCCATGGACGGTGACCTCTCGCCCGTCTCCGCGATCTGCGATCTTGCGGAGCGGTACGGTGCGATCACGTTTCTGGACGAGACCCACGCGATCGGGATCAAGGGAGACACCGGCGCTGGTCTGTGCCAGGAGCTGGGCGAGCGCCGGCCGACATTCATCCAGGGTGTGTTCGGTAAGGCGATCGGCACCGTCGGTGGGTACGTCGCCGGACCGGACAGCGCACTCGACTATGTCCGCTCCCACGCGCCGGGGCTCATCTTCACCACCGCATTGCCCCAGGCGATTCTAGACGCGACGCTCAAAGGCCTGGAACTCATCCAGCAAGGGGCTGATCTCAGAAAAAGCCTGCTGGATAATGTGCGGTACCTGAAGAACGCACTGCGTGTTGCGGGTATCGAGTTCATCGACGCGGACAGTCATCTTGTACCGGTCATGGTGCGCGGGGAAGAACGCGTGCGGCGGGTATCGCAACGGCTGCTCGATGACCACGGAATCTACCTCACCCCGGTGAACTTCCCCTCTGTTCCCAGGGGGGCGGAGCGTTTCCGGGTCACGGTCGCCCCATATCGGACGGCAGAGCAGGTCAATCATTTCGTCACCGCGTTGCAACATGCCCTGGCCGACAGCTAGCAGCTAGCGGAGGAGGAATCATGCGGATCAGCGACATCACACCGTTCATCGGCGCCGAACTCGCCGACACCACCTATGCGGATCTCATTCAACCGGATGTGTTCGCCGAGCTTGTCAGGGTGCTGCGGGAGCGTGAGCTTGTTGTGGTCAGAGGCCTGGAGCTGACGCCGCGGCAGCAGATAAACCTGGCTTCGTGCCTCGGCAGACCGGTGCCCTTCGTCATCGAGAAATATCGGCACCCGGAGTTCATCGAAATCATGATCTCCTCGAACGAGGTCAAGAACAACAAACCGGTCGGGGTGGCCCGGGTGGGCAATTTCTGGCACCAGGACTCGTCTTTCATCGCGAACCCCGCGCCGTACACGATGCTGCATGGTGTGACTGTCCCGTCGACCAGCGGCCACACCCTGCTTGCCAACGCGGCGGATGTCTACGACCGCATGCCGCGGGAATGGCAGGAGAAAATCGAAGGACGTATCGGGCTGGCCTCGGTCGCCAAACGTCTGCGGATCCGACCGGAGCACGTCGGTCTGTCCGTCGCCGAGTTCCGGGCGCTCGCCGACATCGAGCACCCGAAAGTGGAGCACCCGCTGGTGAGAGTGGACCCGTTCACCAAGCGCAAGTACCTCTACGGCTCGCCGGAGTACCTGGATTCGGTCATCGGTTTCGACGCCAACGAGAACGAGGCGTTCTTCGCGGTGATCAATTCGTTGCTGCGGGATGAGGAGCACGTCTACACCCACCGCTGGACGCGGAACGATCTCGTTATCTGGAAGACCGCGACGACGTACCACGCGGCGACCGAGGTCGAGCCAGGCGCGGCCCGGACGGTGCACCGGATCAGTATCGAATCAGCAGATTGATGGGCGGCATCGTCGACTTCGAGATCCGGCTGGCGCGGTCTCGGATGAGTGTGCACGATATGTCCGCGGCGTCTGGGGCCAGTGTTGCCGATATTCGGGAGATCACGCACTGCGAAGAAATTCCTACGCTTGGGAACGACGAGCAGGCGTGGCAGCTCGCGGTCGAGGCGGCCAGGGCGGTGATGCACCGCACGCCGGCCCCGCCGGCGGAGATCCGACAAGTGATCTTTGCCGGTTCCGGCGAGTGGGACGTCTCGTTCTGGTCCCCAGCGGCCAAAGTCGCCAGTGAGCTCGGGATCGACCGGGCGCACTGCTTTGAGGTGACGAACTTCTGCAACGCCGGGATGACCGCGATCCAGATCGCTCTTGACAAGATCGCGACGCGGGGCTCCGGGCGCAGCCTGGTTCTCATCGGTGACCGGCTGAGCAGGATGGTCGACTACGCCGACATGAGTTCGAAGGAGCTGTTCAACTTCGGTGACGCCGCGGCCGCGGTGCTGCTGTCCGGTGACGGGTTTCTGTTCGAAGTGCGCCACTCGGCGATGCGTACCGATCCGGGCTGGTCTGACTACTATTTCGCTGAATACCGGCGGGATCGCCTGACCATTCGCCGGAGCGAATATCGTCCGGGCCTCGCGGCAGCCTACGTGGAGAACTTCACGTCGTTGATAGACGAGACACTGGATGCGCTCCACGCGCGGAAGAACGACGTCGCCCACTTCCTCATCAATCACGGCGACCGAAGAATGCACGAACAGTTGCTGCGGGCTGTCGGTATACCGGAATCCAGGAGCGCGTTCAACTACGACCGGCTGGGGCACATGGGCGGTGCGGACACCCTGATAGCCCTGCGTGACCTTCAGGTGGCCGGTGCGCTGCGAGGAGGTGACCTGATCCTGCTGGCAACGAGCGCCATGGGTTTCAGCTGGGGCATCACAGCATTGGAGTATCTGGGATGAAGGTGCTGATTATCCACCAGGTTCCCTACCGGAAGATCAATTATTGTCATGGAATAGATCATGACCGTCATGATGTGACCTATATCGGCTATCCGCAGCGGATGGCGGATCTGCCCGCGGATCTCCGGTGCGCCCGCATCGAACTCGCTGCCGATGATGAGCTTGTCCTGGGAATTGTCTCTCGAGTCTCCCGCGCGGACGGTTTCGAGCATGTCCTGGCATTGTCGGAGTTCGGGATACTGGAGGCGTGCCACGTGCGCCGGCATCTGGGCCTGGACGGCCCGTCAAAGGAACAGCTGGAACTGGTACGCGACAAGGTAAGAATGAAGGAGGCGGTGGCCGGAGCGGGTGTGCGGTATCCGCGTTTCGCGGTGGCTCCGGCGCCGGACGGTACGCTGCCCTGGTCGGGGAGGACCGTGCTCAAACCCCGCCAGGGCGCGTCCAGCGAAGGTGTGCGCATCCACGCCACAGCCGAGGATGCCGTCGCCGCCTACCGCGAGCTGGCCAGCTGTGACGACTTCCAGCTCGAGGAGTACATCGAAGGCGACATTCTGTTCGCCGACGGTCTGGTAGCCGGTGGAAAATTAATCAGTTTCGCCGTCAGCAAGTACATCAACACGCCTCTTGACTTTATCGATGGAAAACCACTCGGAGCTTTTCACGTCCCGGCCGGTGAACAATACCGTGAGTTCGTGCTGAGCGTGCTGGCGGCGCTTGACGTCCAGGCGGGCTGCATTCATCTTGAGTTCTTCCGGACGCCGTTGGGGGAGCCCGTCTTCCTTGAGATTGCCAACCGGGTCGGCGGGGCCGGCGTCGTGGACGCTTACCTACGTCGCACGGGTCTACATCTGCCGTCGTACGAGATTGCGATCCGTATGGGCACGACGTTGCCGGCGCCCGGCCCGCCGAGCGGCAAATATCACGCCTGGCTGGTGTTTCCCGGCCATCACCTGCCCGCTGGCTCCATGGTGTCTCTCGTGATCCCAGCGCACCTGCGGGAACATCCCTGTGTGGACCGGCTGCACATGCTCGGGCCTGCGGACCCTCTCCCCGACCGCGTGACCTACCAGGAATGGCTGGTGCCGCTGTTCATCGAGGCGTCGCATCGTGACCCCGGCGTGCTTGCGGATTTCCTGCGCGAATGTGCCTGCTCCATCAGGGTCGAGACAGAGGTGAAGCTGTCATGAGGTACTACCCCACCGACCTCATTCTGGCTGTCGAGCTGGTCGAACGGGAAATTTCGGCCGAACCTGGCTCGCGCGCGGCCCGGTTGCTGGCGGACGCGGGTTTACCCGGTCTGCGCGGCTTGTTCGACAGCGCGGGGCTGGCCGAAGGACTCGACGAGCTTTTCGGCGGCCTGAGCCAGTACCCGTGGCAGCCGTTGATCGACACCAACGACGTCTACGAGTTCTCGCCGATCGGCACGCTGGTCCTGGATGACCGCGACGCGCGCGACACACTGCGCGGCCTGCTCCTTGGCTGGGCGGCCGGCAACGAGATCGTTATCCGCACCCACCGCCAGCCGTTCTGGCACGAACTCATGGATCTCCTGCGGCAGCAGGGACTGCCGTTGCCTGCCGGTCGGGCTGTTGACGCGCACGCGCACGTCCCTGACGGTCGTCTCGTCGAGGTGCCTGCCGTGGTGACCGTCCCGCGGGACACCCCGGCGGCTGCCGCCGCGAGCCCGGACCCGAACGCCGTACGCGTCCGGCTGGACCCGGAGCTGGCCGGGGACAGCGCGGCTGCCAGCGGGGCCATCTTCACGCTGGACTGCCGAGCCGCGTGGGTCCACCAACTGTTTCACCGCGACTACCTGATGGGTACCCGCCTGTCCGCGGCACGCAGCCGCGACACCGACGAGGAGACCGGCCGGCTCGGTGCCAAGCTGCGCTACCTCGTGCAGCGGGCGCGGCGGACGCCCTACTACCGCGATCTTCCCCCGGTCCAGGGCCTCGAGGATCTGCCACTGTTGCCGATCATGGATAAGGCTGATCTGGAAAAATATTCGCTGCCCTTCAGCCGTGCTCTGTGCAGTGGCGCGCCACCCACGGGGGAGGTCCTGCGCAGCGGCGGCTCGAGCGGGGCGCCACGTTACGTCGTCTATTCCCGTACCGACTGGCACAACATGGTGCGGGAAGCAATTCCGCTCTTCTACGAGCTCGGCCTGGACAAAGGTGACCGGTTGATCAACATGCTGTACGGCGGAAAGCTGTACGGCGGCATGACCACCACGGTTGCGGAGCTGTCGCGCATGCCGCTGGAGTGTTACACGACGGCTCAGCTGGCATCCGTTGACGACATTCTGATGCTGTGCGCGAGTTTCCAGGCCAATGCCGTTCTCGCGCAGCCCGCGATGCTCCTTCCGCTGCTGCGGGACGCCAAGGCCCACCAGCCGGATCTCAAGATCGAAAAAGTGATCTACGGTGGCACACCCATGGCCCAGTCCGATCGGGCCTGGCTTCGGGAGCAGCTGGGCACCCACGTTATCTCCAGTATCCTTGCGGCCAACGATGGCGCCCAGCTGGGCTACCAGTGCGGTGAGCTGAGCGGGACGCTGCACCATATCTGCGCGGACTACAATTTTGTCGAAGTAGTTGATCAGGATGGTAACCCGGTACCGGCGGGCGAATACGGTGACCTCCTGATCACCAGTATGCAGAAGTTCGAAGGCCCGCTGATCCGCTACCGGATCGGCGACTGCGGCCGGATTTTCCAGCACGACTGCGGCTGTGGCGTGTCGGGCCAGGTGCTCGAGTACACCGGCCGCTCCGACGGGCAGATCGAGATGATGGCCAGGCGGGTGCTGTACAGCGACGTGCTTACCGCGCTCGACGTTTTCGGCGTGTCGCGGCTCCAGCTGGAGATCACCTCTCTGGCGGGTAAAGAGACCGTGATCGTCCGTACCGAGTCGCCGGCGGCGTTGGCTGCCCGGGAAATAAAGGACTTTCTTGCCGAGAAATTTCCGGCACTTGCTGAACGTCATGACGTCGATGCCGATCTCGACATGTTCGAACTCGTCGTGGAATGCCTTCCTGAGGGCCGGCTGCCCCGTGACGCCGTGAGCGGGAAGATCAAGACTGTCATCGACCGGCGGCTGCGGTGACCAGCACCCGACGAGCCCATTTCCGGCTAATCATGAAAGAGAGTCGTACTCATGGCCGATCGTGTGACGGAGTTGTTCAACAACGAGCTGGCCGGCGCGGGCTCCCCGCTGCTGAGTATTGATCTCAACGGGGCACGGTTCTCGAACCTGGCCGCCCTCGGCTACGACTACCTGGCGCGGCCGATGTTCGTCGGGAAAACGGAGATGGACAGGTTCATCGACGACACCAATCGTGCCGCCGACCTGATCTTCTCGCTGCCGGAACGTCTTTTCCACGGCGATTTCGACCGGTTTCATGACGCGCTGCGGCTCAGCCCCGCACGGGCCAGGATCATGCGCCGGATCGGTGCGGTGAAACCACCCCGGTTTGGCCGTATCGACGCTTACCATGACGGTGCCAGTCTCAAGATTCTTGAATTCAACGTGGGTAGTGACTGCGGCGGGCAGGACTGGGTCGGCGCGGTTCCGCGTGCCCTGCTCGGCATCGACGCGTTCCGCTCGTTCGCCGACCAGCATGAGCTCACCTATATCGACACCGGCGGCCTGGTCGCCGAACTGCTGCGCCAGGCGGGCTCCACCGTCACGGGCGGCCGGGATCCAGTCGTGGCCATGGTGGGGGAACCGGGGGACCTCGCCGTCGGGCCAGGCCCTTGGCAGCCCTTTCAGACGCTCCTGCGGGACGCTGGCCTGGAGACCCATTTCTGCGGGATCACCGATCTGCGCCTCCGCAACGGCCGGGTGCTGTTTGGTGACATCCCGGTCGATCTGCTCTACCGGCTCTTCGTAACTGATCATATCGTTGATGACCCGGCGGCCGTTGAGATCACCGAGCAGGTCATGACAGCGCACGCCGAGGGGCGGGTGGTGTTCTGGACGTCGTTGGAGACCGAGGCTCTCCGGAACAAGAGCTGCATGGCCTTCCTCTCCGATCCCCGGCTGCGGACGTGGCTCCGCGACGACGAGCGGCAGCTGATCGATCGTCTCCTGCCGTGGACACGCTCCTTGCTCGGCGAGGCCGCGCTGGAGGACCGCGAACTGGTGGAGCACTGCCGTGACAGCCGGGAAAACCTGATCCTCAAGCCGAACGGGCTCTACGGCGGGCGCGGGATCACGGCTGGCTGGGAGGTGGACGACGACGAGTGGTGGCAAGCGGTGCAGGCCGGGGCGGCGGCCGGGGCGGTCCTGCAGGAGAGGGTGCTCCCGCGCCGAGAGCCCGTGGTCAATCCCGCGACCGGGCAGGTCGAATCCTGGGAGGCCTGCTGGGGGCTGTACTACACACCAGACGGCGGATATGCCGGTGGCGGCTGCCGGTTTCTGCCCTTCGGGAAGGCCACGATCAGCGACGTGGCACCGGCCGGGAGGCTGCCAGGGACCAGCATTTTCGAGTCCCGCCGTGCGGGTATCTTCCTGTACCCGGACGGATCGGATGCCGGTAGCCGCGGTGCGGCCAGGGCGAGCTCGTGGTGACCGACACCAGCACGGGGAGCAGGACAAAGAACGGCACGGGTGTGCGGCGCCGGGAGCTCGGACACGACTTCGGACTGCTGTCGTCGGCCTACGCGATGCAGACCCTCGGCGAGGGTGTCCTGGTCAGCGCTTTGCCATTGACGGCAAGCAGGCTCACCAGCGACCCGAAGCTGATTTCCTGGGTTCTGTTGGCGTGGGAACTGCCCTGGCTGTTGCTCGCGCTGCCCGGCGGCCTGATCGTGGACAGGTCCAACCGGCGGTGGTTGATGATCGGCGCCCAATCCGCGCAGCTGCTGCTGCTCGTCCTCCTGGCGACAGCCACGACCCTCGACGTCACGCGCATGTGGATGCTCTATGCCCTCGCTTTCGGGCTGGGCTCCGGTGACATCATCTTCATGGGCGCCAGCCGCGCGCTCATCCCGGATATCGTGCGGAACAAGGATCTGGAAGCCGCTAACGGCCGAAACATGACGGCCGAGACGCTGGGGCGGAACTTCCTCGGACCGCCCCTGGGCTCCGTGTTGTTTGTCTTTTTCCTGCCGTTGCCGTTCTGGCTGAACGCCGTGACCTATCTCGGCTCGATCGCGCTGATCGCCCGAATCCGCTATCGTGCGCCCCAGCCGGCGCCAGATCTCGCGGTCGGGGAGCGGCCCGAAACACAGGAGCGGCGTGGCCTGCTGGCCGAGCTTACCGCGGGCCTGCGGTGGCTGGGGCGCCATCCGGTGCTTCGAATCGTCGTGCTGCTGGCCGCCGTCAGCAATTTCTGTGTCCTCATGGGGCAGTCCGTTCTGGTGCTCTTCGCCAAGGACGTGCTCAACATAGGGGACAGCGGTTACGGGCTCCTGGTTGCCGCGATGGCCGTCGGTGGCGTTGTCGGCGGTCTGTTCAGCCGCAGGATCGTGAACGGATTCGGTGCCCGCGCGGTCGCCGTCACCGTGTCGCTGGCCAGCGCTCTGAGCCTGCTGGCCATCGGCTGTTTCGGCCGGCAGCCGGTCGTGGTCGCGGCAATTTTCTGCGTATGGTCGACCGGCCTTGCGCTGTGGAACGTGATGGCCCAGTCGCTCAGCCAACGGCTGATTCCCGCTGGTCTGCGGGGCCGGGTGAACTCGGCCAGCCGGATGATTTGTTTCGGCGCGCTTCCCCTGGGCGCTCTCGCCGGTGGTTTCGCGGCGGACGCTTTCGGGCTGTCCGCGCCCTGGGTCATTGGTGGTGTGATCAATCTTGTGGTGGTCATATTCACGATACCGGCCCTGTTGCGATGGCCGGCAACGAACGGTGACCACCAGAAAGCCCCGGCGGCCGCCGGGGAGGCGACTTCGAAAAAATGATCGCCCGGATATCGGCGGGGATATTCCCGGCCGGGCCGCCGAATCCGTCGGCGGTTTGCCGAACTCCAGCGGAAACAAGGAGGAACCATGCAGGTTCGCGGACCGGCGCTGGCCGCCGCCATCTCACTCGCGCTCGCTGTCGGGCTGGTGGGCTGCGGTGCTGGCAGGAGTGCCGATAAGGATGGCGGTCGCGGCAAGAATACCACCGCCAGCATCAACCGGGTCGTCAGTATCGGTATCGGTGAGCCGAAGCACGGCCTGGTGCCTTCGGACACCGGGGAGACGCAGGGCTTACTTGTGCTCTCAGCACTGTTCGTCCCGTTGTTGAAGGCCGACAAGGAGGGCAGGCTACAAGAGGTCGCCGCCGAGTCCGTCACGACCAGGGACAACAAGGTCTGGACCATCAGAATCAAAGACGGATACACCTTCCACAACGGGGAGCGGGTGACCGCGGACAGCTACATCGAGGCGTGGCACCGGGCGGCGTACAAACCCAATGCCCAGGACACCAGTTATCTGTTTGCCAAGATCGATGGTTTTGTCGACGTCAACCCCGGCGCGGAAAGCGCGGTGCCGGTCACGGATCGGCTGAAGGGCCTCAAGAAGATCGACGACCGCACGTTTCAGGTCACCCTGGCCGCTCCGTATGTCAACTTCAGGGCGATGCTGATCAATCTGGCCTTCGCGCCGTTGCCGACGGCCGCTTTTGAAGGCAGTGGCTTCAACAAGGCCTTCGGAGAGGCACCCATCGGAGACGGCCCGTTCAGGATGAAGGGCGTCTGGCAGCATGACAGGTCTGTCGAAGTCACGCGTTATGATGCCTTTCCGGGAGAAAAGCCCAAGGTTAACGGCGTCCTTTTCAGGATCTACCCGACTCTTGACGCGCAGTATGACGACCTGCTCGCGGACAAGGTTGATGTGGCCCCGGTGCTCCCGCTCGGGAAATTGGTCGAGGCCAGGCGGGTTCTGGGCGAGCGGTTCCAGCTGAGCCCGCGGGCGGGGATCGGCTCGCTCGGTTTCCCGAGTTTCGATCCGAAGTACGCGGACCTGGCGGTACGCCAGGCCATCTCGATGGCGATCAACCGTGAGAGTCTCGTCGAGACCGTCTTTGACGGCACTCGCGTGGCGGCACACTCGTTCCTCCAGCCGGGCATTCCGGGTTATCGCGAGAACACCTGCGGTGCGGCGTGTCAGTTCAATCCGGCCAAAGCGAGGGAACTCCTGCGGCAGAGCGGCTTCACTGGCCCGGTGGAGATCACCTACAACGTCGACGGCGGTTCCAGGGACTGGGTCGACGCCGTCTGCGGCCAGCTCAAGGAGAATCTGGGTGTCGACTGCGTCGAGAAGGCTGAGGCGAAGTACAGCGACTTGCTCACCAAGCTCAAAGCCAGGACCCTTGGGCTCGGTGTGTTCCGCAGTGCCTGGACGTACGACTACCCGGCGCCGGAGAGCATCCTCAGCCCGCTTTACACCTGCAGCAGCCCGTCGAACTTCTACGGATACTGCAACCGGGATGTCGACAGCCTGATTTCCGCGGGCGATCTGGCCGGTAGCCCGGATACGGCGGTCACGTTCTACCAGCAGGCCGAGGACATCATCGCGAAGGATCTGCCCACAGTGCCGCTGTGGTATCTGCGACATGTCTACGGCTATACGGACAAGGTCAGGAACATCGAGGTCAACGACCTGGGTATGGTCGATTTCGGCAGGATCGAAGTCGTTTGACAGAAGATCATCAGTGGGTGCCCCGGCGAGGGCGGCCAGCCGAGCCGGCACGGGAAGCCGTGTATCGGGCCGGTGCGCCGCCAGCGGCCCACCGCCGTCCGAAGCTAATGATCATTTATTGCGGGATGCGCGCCAGCTCCCGGCTTGCCACCCGGAAACGGCCTGTCTGAAAACGGACAGCTCTCACTGTTCCCCAACATTATCGCCAGCCATGTGCCCATGATATTTTCAGATCGAATCGATCACCTTCTGCGAGAGAATTCTCGGGCACCACGGAGGGCGGCTGGCGATGCTGGGCGCGAAGGACTATCAAGCGGCACTCGATTTGATACACACCATCAACGCGGATGACGACGGGCCGACCAGCCCGGCCGTGCTGGCGGGGATGCAGCGCCTGATCGGGAGCAGCTCGGCGGCGGTGACCATCATCGATCACCGCAGGAGGCGCCTGGTCGGCGCGGCGGTTCAGCGCCCGGAGGACAATCTGTCACTCGTGCCGTCCTTCGAGCGGGACTTCATCCACCACCCCGCCTTCGGGGCGCACGATGCAGGCCGGATCCGGCAGGGCATGGTGCTGTCGCTGTCAGACCTCATGGATGCGCGGAGCCTGTACCAGAATCCGCTGTACGCCACCTGCTACCGCCCGATCGGCATCATGGACCAGTTGTTGGCTTTTATCGGTGTGGACGTTTCCCGCGGAGTGGTGGCGATTTTCAATCGTTCCCGGCGCGGGGTGTCGGCTCGCGACCGCGAGATGATCAAAATAATCATTCCTCATGTCGGCCAGGCGATGGAACGCCACCGTGAACGTCAGGCGCTGCTCGCCGCCGCGCACACAGCGGGCCAGCGCGCCGAGCCGCTGCCGCGGGCGGCGCGGCAGTTGCGAGGCCTGACTCCGCGGGAGCGCGAGGTGGCCGAGTCCCTGGCAGAGGGTGCGAGCGACCGGCAGATCGCCCGCGCGCTCGAGATCGCGGAGCGCACGGTGAACAAACACCTGGAGAACATCTACCGCAAGCTTGGCGTCAACAGCCGGACCGCGCTGCTGCTCCTGCTGCAGCGCGGTCCGTGTTGACCGGTACTGCTCGCGCCGGGAGCGTCGTCCCGGCCGCCAGCCCGAAGCGCCGCCCCGAACCTTTTGGATCTTTAAGAGCTGACAGGGCCGGCAGCAGTGAGCTACCTCGCGGCGATCGCTGCCGACCAGGGTTTCCCCTGGCGGGACTGGGTTTGAGCCGGAGGCGGGGATTGAACCCGCGACCTATCGCTTACGAGGCGATTGCTCTGCCACTGAGCTACTCCGGCATGTTGCTGGCCCGTCTCCTGAGTATGCCAGACCGCGTCAGCTCCTCCGGGGTGGTGGCGGGCGCGGGCGAACCGGCTGCCGGCGCGCGGCTGCCAGCTGTCTGTTCGCGGGCCGCGGGAGCCTCTTGCGCCGCGCATCGGCATCCGCTGAGCCAGGCTGCCCGCCGGTGGCAGACGTTTAAGAGCGCGTGTGAGATCGCCATTCCGGCTCACCGCGGCCAGGCGCACCCTGGCCGCGGTGTCGGCCACACCGAGACAACTCATCCGATATCGCTTCGGCCTTCCGCCTTGCCAGGGAGCGCCTGGCCGCGGCTCACTGATCGAAAGCCCGATCTCACACACGCTCTTCGTAGTCGCGTTGGGTGGTGGTGATCTTGCGAAGATCGCATGCGGATGCTGATCCAGTGTGTTTCCTGTGGCCATTTGTTGACGTCTTGTAATCTTTCTGTTACAGAAATATGTTCGAATCTCGAGTACAGGCCTCGCCCACCACCCCGCTCGCAGCGGTTCCGGAGAGCGTGCGTAGGGTTTCGGCCATGACCGGGGACGCAGCTGTAACCGCAACGAGGGGGGCTTCCCTGCTCGTCGCCGAGGACGACGAAGCTTCTCGAGTTGCGCTTGCCCGAAGCCTTGAACGGTTCGGGTATCGAGTGCTGGAGGCGGCGGATGGGGAGGCCGCGCTCAAGCTTTTTCAGACCACCGAAGTTGATCTTGTTGTGCTCGACGTCGCGATGCCGCGCATGGACGGATTTGCTGTCCTGAGCCGGCTGCGGCAGACCAGCGAAGTGCCTGTGATCATGTTGACCGGAAGAGCCGAGGAAGTCGACCGTGTCGTCGGCCTTGAACTCGGCGCCGACGACTACGTGGTCAAGCCGTACTCGCTGCGGGAACTCGTCGCACGGGTCAGGGCGCGCCTACGCCGCCGCCCGCTGGAACCGCCACCGCAGCGTACCGGGGACGGAAACGACCCACTCGTTTATGGCGACGTTTCGATCGACCTGCGCGCACGCGAAGTCGCGGTCGCGGGCGAACGTATTGATCTGACCGCACGGGAGTACGAGCTGCTGGCCTTCCTGGCCAGCCATCCCCGTCGTGTCTTCAGCCGGGAGGAGCTGCTGGAGCAGGTCTGGGGCACACGTTTCCAGGATCCGGCCACCGTCACCGAACATGTTCGCCGGGTACGGACCAAGGTCGAGGGGCGGCCACCGCAGCGCCGGCTTGTCACAACCCTCCGCGGTATGGGATACCGCTTCGATCCCTGAGCGCTGGGCTCGGCCCTGAGCGTGCCCCCTGAGCTCGACCCCGGCGGATCTTCTTCACGAAGGCACGTCGGGGTCAGGCTGGCCGTAGGCTGCCTGCCGGCGTAGGCGGCGGCGGGTCCGGGCGTTGTGCGGTGCCGCAGCCACCGCCGCTGTCGTCGGGTCCCGCGTCGTCAGCGGTGCCGCGGCGATATCCGTCAGGGTGCCGCTGCCGGCTTCGGCTGCCGCCGCCCCGGCTGGCGTCGCGTCCGGTCCGTCCGGTCCGTCCGGTCCATCCGGTCCGGGGTGGGCCGCCTCATACGCCTTGCGTGAACCGCAGACGCTCGCCCGGCTGCAGGAGCATCGTTCGCCGCCGGCATCCAGTTTCACTGTGACCTGGTCACGCGGTACGTCATGGGAAATGACCCGGCCATCGCCAGCGGGGGTCCGCACCCTGGCGCCCACGGCTGGGGCTTCCGCCTTGAACTGCTCATAGAGCGGATGCTCGTACCGCAGGCAGCACATCAGCCGGCCACAGGCACCACTGATCTTCATGGGGTTCAGAGGAAGATCCTGGTCCTTGGCCATCCGTATGGTGACCGGTTCGAAGTCGGTGAGGAAGGTGGCGCAACACAGATCACGTCCGCAGGAACCGATGCCCCCCTGGATCCGGGCGCTGTCGCGGGCGGAGAGCTGACGCAGGTCGATACGGGCAGCCAGGGTCCGGGCGAGATCGCGTACCAGCGCGCGGAAGTCGATTCGATGATCAGCGCTGAAGTAGATGGTGAACATGCTGTCGGCCTGGATGTAGTCGACACCGACGACTTTCATGGGCAGCTCGTGCTCACGGATCAGCCGCTTCGCCGCGACCCGCGCCTGCGCTCGGCGGCGCCGGGAGACCGCGTGCCGTTCGAGGTCCGCCGCTTGCGCCATCCCCGTGAGGACGGGCAGCCCGCCGATGTCCTCACTGACCCACTGCGGTGCCCATATGCATTCGGCTACCTCTGACCCGGCGTCGGTCGGGATGAGGACCTTGTCTCCGATCTTCGGTGAATACTGTCCGGGGTCGGCATAGAAAAGCCGTCCACGCGGGGAAAAAGTCACGGCGCACATCATCGGCATGCCGCTCGCACCGCCCTCGACCGACTGGAATCATGGTTGCCGGCCGGACCGCGCGGGATCGCCGCGACGGGACGCCGCACGTTCGCCAGGTTACGCCGGACAGGTGTGACGGCGTCGGTGTACGGGTGGCCCAGGTCGGCCGAGCGACGTCCAGCCGCGGTAGCGGCAGGTTATCCCGCCAGTTCAGCGCAGCCGGATGACGTCAACGCCAGGGTCGGTGGGCAGCTGGTAGAGCGCGTAGGGAGTCGCGATCACCGGCGCGGCGACGTTGCGGACGGGTGTCCCGCCCGGGGTGGCTCCCCGCTCGCGGCCGTAGTGGGCATGCCCGTGCACGGCGAGGGCGACGGGCACGGTGGCTGAGTCGATGGCGGCGGCCAGCTGGTGACTGCCCAGGAAGGGGAACAGTTCGAGGGGCTCACCAGCCAGCGTGTCCCGCACGGGGGCGTAGTGGGTCAGCGCAACCACCCAGCTGGTATCGAGATCCGCCAGCGCGGCGTGTAACGTCAGCGCGCACTGTTCGCTGTGGCTGGCGAAGGCCTTCATCTCGTCCTCGCCGAATTTTTCCGCGCTGCGCCCGGCGAAGCCGCCGCCGAAGCCTTTGGCGCCGGCGATACCGATCGTTGTCCCGCCGGTGGTGAGGGCCACCGCCGATCCCTCAAGGACGGTGACCCCCGCGCGGGCTAGCATCTCGGCGATGACGGCCTGCTCGCCGTGGTCGTGGTCGTGGTTGCCGAGGACCGCGATCACAGGCAGGCCGAGGCCGTCGAACACCTCGCACACGGCGTCCGCCTGGGCGAGTTCGCCGCATTCGGTCAGATCACCGGCGAGAAGAAGCACATCAGCCTCGTCCGCGGCCCGTTCGAACAGCGGTCGTAACCTCGGCCCGGTCCCCGCTTCGATGTGCAGGTCGCCTACGGCTGCGATCGTGACCATGCTGACACCTTCTCAAGGAGCCGAGTGGGGCTGGGTGGCTCGATCTTCTCAGCCGCCCAGGCGAGCTCTCCATCGTCCTCCGGTGACAGGGATGGCGGTGACCGGTCCAGCGCGGGTTACCTGGCTGCCTCGCGCAGCAGGTGCCGCGCTATGATCAGCTGTTGGATCTGCGAGGTGCCCTCGTATATCCGGAAGAGCCTCGCGTCCCGGTAGAAACGTTCGACCGGGACCCCTCGGATGTAGCCCGCGCCGCCATGGATCTGTACCGCACGGTCGGCGACCCGGCCGACCATCTCGCTGCAGAAGTACTTCGTCGCGGACGGCCCGACCTTGGTGTCGCTACCGGCGTCAAAAGCACGCGCGGTCTCGATCACCAGGGCGCGGCCGGCGTACAGATCCGTCACCGAGTCGGCGATCATGCCCTGGATGAGCTGGTAGTCCCCGATGGGCCGGCCGCTCTGGTGCCGCTGCGCCGCCCAGGACACCGACTCATCCACCAGGCGCTGCGCGAGACCCACACACAGCGCGGCGATGTGGATACGGCCGTGGGCGAGACAGCGCATGGCGGTCGCGAAGCCGTACCCCGCACCATCGTCCCCACCGACGAGATGGCTGTGCGGAACACGTACCTCGTCGAGGTACACGTCTGAGCTCCACGCGCCGGCCTGCCCCATCTTGTGGTCCCGCGGCCCGATCGTGAGCCCCGGCGAGCCCTTCGGCACGATGAAGTTGGAGATGCCACGGGTCGCTGGGACAGCTGGGTTCGTACGGGCGAACACGAAGATGGCGTCGGCGATCGGCGCGTTGGTGATGTAACGCTTCGCGCCACTGATCACCCATGTGTCGCCGTCGCGGTAGGCGCTGGTGGTCAGGGTGGACGGGTCGGAACCGGCGTCGGCCTCGGTGAGCCCGAAGGACGCGGTCACCTCGCCGGAGGCCAGGAGGGGCAGCCAGTGCCGCTTCTGTTCCTCCGTGCCACCCTCAATGATCACATGTCCGGCGATGCCGTTGTTGGTGCCGAACATCGACCTCAGCGCGGGTGTGGTGTACCCGAGCTCGAACACCAGCCGTGCCTCTTCGCTCATGGACAGCCCGAGGCCGCCGTACTCCTCGGGGATGGCAAAGCCCCACAGGCCCATCTCCTTGGTGGCGTCCCGAATGTCGAGCGGGACCTCGTCCTTCTCGTCGATCTCGTTTTCGACCGGTATGACACGTTCATGGATGAACGTCCGCACGGTCGTAAGGATCTCGGAGAAGTCCGCCGCGTCCATGCCGTTACCTCCGCAGGGTTCGGGATCTCAACTTCGGTTCGGGATCGCTGCTGGGCCCCCGCCGACGCGCTCGTGCTCCTTCCGCGTCGCCGGAGCTTGAACCGCTACTGGGGCGAGGCCGGGTGGGACCGGCGGTGTTATGCCCGCGATCATATCGATGATATACACGATGAATCTACTGTTGCATCAGTCAACCATGCTGCGCGAACGCGTGCGCCAGCCCATGTGACCAGCAATGATCCGAGTAGGGGTGGACTCCGTCGGACCGGCTACGCCCCCACCGACCGTGAGGAGCATGACGAATGCCTGATGCCGTGATCTGTTCGCCGCTGCGCACACCGGTCGGCGGTTTCGGCGGTGTCTTCACCGATACCCCCGCCACCGAACTTGCCGCTACCGTGATCCGTGCGCTCGTCGAGCGGACCGGTGTGCCGGCGGACGCGATTGACGACGTCGTGTTCGGCCAGTGCTACCCGAACGGGGAGGCGCCGGCGATCGGACGCGTCGCGGCGCTGGACGCGGGCCTGCCGATCGAGGTCCCGGGCCTGCAGCTCGACCGCAGGTGCGGTTCTGGCCTGCAGGCCGTCCTGCTCGCCGGCATGCAGGTGCAGACCGGCGTGGCCGATCTGGTCCTGGCCGGCGGGGCCGAGAGCATGAGCCAGGCGGAGTTCTACACGACCGGGATCCGGTGGGGGACGCGCAGGCCGAGTATCGACCTTGTCGACCGGCTGGCCCGCGGCCGGGTCACCGCTGGCGGAAAGGACTACCCGGTACCGGGAGGGATGCTCGAGACCGCGGAGAACCTCCGCCGCGAGTACGGCATTTCCCGTACCGAGCAGGATGAGCTTGCTCTGCGGTCACACCAGCGGGCGGTCGCGGCACAGCGGGCCGGCCACTTCGCCAGCGAGATCGTGCCGGTGGCTGTCACCAGCCGCAAGAAGGGGACGGTGCTCGTCGACACTGACGAGCACCCGCGGGCGGACTCGAGCCTGGAGCGGCTGGGCGCCCTGCGGCCGGTGATGGTGCGCAGCGATCCGGAGGCGACGGTCACGGCGGGCAACGCCAGCGGGCAGAACGACGCCGCCGCCGTCTGCCTGGTCACTCATCCCGCGCGGGCCGAGCAGCTCGGGTTGCGTCCGCTCGGGCGGATCGTCTCGTGGGCGGTCGCCGGGGTGCCGCCGCGGACGATGGGAATCGGACCGGTTCCCGCGACCGCGCGGGCACTGGACCGCGCGGGCCTCAAGCTCGCGGACATCGACCTGATCGAGTGCAACGAGGCATTTGCCGCCCAGGTGCTGGCGGTGACCAGGGAGTGGGGGTTCGCCCCGGCCGACTTCGACCGGTTGAACGTGAACGGGTCCGGCATCTCCCTGGGCCATCCGGTCGGTGCGACGGGCGTACGGATTCTGACGACCTTGTTGAACGAGATGCACCGGCGCGGTGTCCGCTATGGCCTGGAGACGATGTGCATCGGTGGTGGCCAGGGCATTGCGGCGGTGGTGGAACGTATCGCGTGATGTCCCGGCCGGCCCGGCCGGATGCGGCCGATCGGGAGATCAGGGCAGGAGACGCGGGTGTCAGGGCCCGTCCAGGCAATTTTTGATCACGTGGATCGATCGGACCGGCCCTAGCCGAAGAAGTTGAGGTGATGGGCGTCGTTCGCGTCGGTGGCCGCCGCGGCGACCGCGGACTCCAGATGCGCCCGCCACCAGTCCTCGGCCGAGTCGGCATCTCCGCCGCACAGCAGGGAGACGAGGTGTGCGTGTTCGCCGTGGGTGCGCAGGTTCACGGAGCTGATGTCGGCTCCCGGCTCGGCGGAGGACCTGGCCATCCGATCGGCGCACCCGACCTGGCCGGTGTGCGTTTCGATCATCCAATAATATTGGCGCAGTGTGACGGCAACAGACTTGATCTGGGTCGCGTCAGCGATCGCCAGGTGGAACCGTGTCGTCGCCTTGGCGAAGGCGGCGGGGTTTGTCAGCGTCGCCTCCTCCCCGACCAGCGCGGCCTTGAGGGTCTGCAGGACATCGGGATCGCTTCGCTGGGCCACCCGGCGGGCCAGCGGCGGCTCGATCAGACTCCGTGCCTGGTGGATGTCGCCGAGATGCACTTCCCGGTGCTGAAGCAGTAAGGCCGTGTAACGGGCAGACTGATCGACCGTGGGCGCACATACCTGTGGGCCTGTCCGGGAACCTCGGCGGGGCCGGATGAGCATCTCCGACTCCAGGACGCGCAGCGCCTCACGCAGGGTCGGCCGGGATACGCCGAACCGTGACATGAGCTCCGCTTCCGGGGGAAGGAAGTCGCCCGTCCGCAGGTCGCCAATTATGATCATACGGCGAATGCGGGTCGCGACCAGCTCGGTAAGCTTCGGCCCGCGTTCCAGCGGAGCCGTGAGATCATCACTTTTAGTGATCACTTCAAATGCTCCCTGTTATGGAGATTTTCACCACTTTAACAAATATTTAAGGATGAATTATCACAGTTTGTCCGGGCGGCCGTGGCCGGGATGGCGCGACGCCCGGTGGTGACGCGAAAATCATGATCGTATTATGGTCGACTGGCCAGGCTCTCTCCGCTGGGCATCGATCGCTTCGAGCACCATCCATCAGACACGCTCTAGCGGCCGGTGAAGTTCGGTGGCCGGCGCTCGTTGAACGCGTTCACCGCCTCAGAAAGATCATGGGATGGGAGGAAGGCGGCATTCCAGGCCCGGACATAGCGCAGGCCGCTGTCGACCGCCGCGCTGCGGGCCGCGTCCAGAACCTCCTTGACGCCCTCGACGACCAGCGGCGGATTGGCCGCGACCTCGTCGGCGAACGCATGGGCGGCGGCGAGCGTCGCGGCCGGGCCTGGCAGGACGTCATTGACCAGCCCGATCCGTTCGGCGCGGATCGCGTCGATGTCCTTGCCCGTCAGGGCGAGCTCCCGCAGGTGGCCGTCCCCGATGATGGCCGGCAGGCGTTGCAGGCTGCCCAGGTCAGCGACTATGCCGACTTTCACCTCTCGCACGCTGAACATCGCGTTGGCGCTCGCGTAGCGGACGTCGCAAGCGGCCAGCAGGTCAACCCCGCTGCCGATGCACCAGCCGCTGATCGCGGCCGCGACGGGCTTGCGGCAGTTCGCGACCGCGGTAAGCGCACCCTGTAGGGCGCGCAGCTTATGCAGCATGCGGGTGCGGCCATGGGCGAGACCGACGTCGGTGCCATTCGGCCCGATGATCCCCTCGAGCATGGTCCGCAGATCCAGGCCGTAGCAGAAGTTGTCCCCGGACCCGGTGAGGACCACGGCGCGCACGCTGTCGTCAGCGTCCAGCGCGGCGAACACCACCGGGATCTCGCGCCAGAACTGCGGACCCATCGCATTACCCTTGCCGGGGCCCAGCAGGGTGACCTGGACCACTGGGCCACGCCGCTCGAGCCGCACTGACAGCAGCGACGGCGCAGGCGGATCGGTGAACACGTATGGCTCCAGAATGATCTGTTCGTAACCGGTCGCTCCTTCCCGCACCGAAGCGGCGCCGCCGTCGGCATCGCTGCCGCTGCCGTCGAAAGCATCTGCCGTTCTCTCATCTGTCGCGGTCATTGGAGTCCCTCCGCTGTCGGCTGCCCCGGGCTCTGGTGACGCCCGGGACAGCCAGGTGTTTTGCCGCAGCCCATGCGGTGGTGAACAGGTTCGTCAACACCGGTCCTGTTGCTGATCGAATCAGTGTGGCATGCAGGCTACCGTTGGGTAGCAACAGCCATCCTGGCGTGTGGGAAACGCGATCGCCCTTGATGAGATCGGTTGGGAGGCTCCGGCAACAGGCCTGCCCGGCTCGCGCCGCACGCACCCCAGCCCCGCTCCTTGATCCACACCACTGTTGCCGGGCGCTCGTACGCCAGCGGTTGCCGAGGGTGATCGCGGCCATGGCGAACCCGCGGGCCCAGGGGAGTGATACCGATGTCGGCGTGTGCCGAGAAGATCATCGATAGAGGACGGCGCTGGCGCTGCCGGCGAAGCCCGGCGACTGGGCCAGATAGTCCATTGCCGAACGCGAGCGCAGGGTGAGGTCCAGCGTTGCCGCCACGCAGTTGTTGTAGGAGTTCACGATGAGCTTGCCCTGGACTCGGATCGCCGAACTGGTCACATCGGTCAGGAACAGGTCCGCCACACAGCCGAGCTCCGGATAGGAGGCGCGTCCAACGTTGTCCCCGATGTCGCCGTTGGTCAGCGAGATCTTCACCGTGTACGCGGCTGATCCAGACTGGCCCACGCTTCCGGACCAGGATCCCGGGAAACCGGAAGGCATGTCGTAGGTTCGCGCTGGTGCTGTGGGCGCGGGCGCCGCCGAGGACTGTTGTGCGGCGGGGGACCGGGCGACACCTCCGGCAGCGCCGCCGTTGCCCGTTCCGGCGGCGCTGCCCGAGCCCGGGCCGCTCGCGGTTCTCAGGGCGATCTCGGTCGTTGGCGGGGCGGTCGGCGCCTCCAGGCTTGGCGCCGCGGCCGACGCGGTCGGAGCAGCCGTCGCGGCGGGGCTGTGGCTGGTTGCCGTGCCGCCGCTTGCCACCGGTGGCCGTGCGTTGATGGTCGCGGTGTTCTGGGTGGTGGTAAGCGTGAGCGCCGCGGCACCGGCGGCCAGCAGCGTGACCGCGACCACAGTGATGATCGCGGTTTGCCGGCGCCGTCGACCGGCCGGTCGCTTCCGCCCGCTCAGGACGTCATCGTGTTGGCGGACCCAGCCGGCGGCGGTCGGCGCCTGACTGGCCCCTGTGCCGCCGGGCTCCGGTATGAAGGGCGAGATCTCGACCGGTGCGGCGAGGTCGAGCGTGCCGGTGGCACCCGCCCGGCGCGGGCTCACGATCGTCGCGTTCGCGGGGAGCAGCGCGGTCGCCCCGTCGTCCGGCTCGGCAGGCGCAGGCGCAGGCGCATCGTGATCGGCGTTACGCGGCGAGCGGGCTGGCTGCTGGAATCCGGAACTCGCGAGCAGGGCCAGCCCGCTTTCGGACCCGGCCGCGGTGGGACGGGCCGCCGGGTCCTTCGCGAGCATCCAAGAGATCATGTTCCACAGTGCCGGCGGGATGTCGGCAATGGGCGTGGGCGCGTCCTCCATGTGGGCACGCAGTAACGCGATCGGGTGCGGCCCGGAGAACGGCGGATCACCGGCCAGGAGCTCGTAAAGCATGACTCCCGCGCTGTAGACGTCGGCGGCCGGTTGCGCGTGCTCGCGCTGTGCCAGTTCCGGTGCCATGTAGAGCGGCGTCCCGATCGCGCCGGTGAGGCGGGTCAGCGACCGGCCGTGGGCGAGCCTGGCCACGCCGAAGTCGGTGAGCCGCGCTTGTGGATCAGCTGGGTCGGTGACGTCGATGAGGACGTTCGCGGGCTTGAGATCACGATGGACGACGCCGGCCGCGTGCACAACCGTCAGCGCGCGCAGCACCTGACAGGTCAGCGCGACTGCCACCGGGACGGTGAGCTTTCCCCGGTCCCGGAGATAGACCCTGAGGTCCACGCCGTTGACGAGGTCCATCACGATCGCGAGGGTGTCACCCTCGACCACCAGGTCGCGGACAGTGACGAGATGCGGACTGTTGAACCCGAGCAGCGCGGATCGTTCCTGGACGAACCTGGCGACCACCTCGGGGTCGTCCGCGAGTTCCGCGCGCAGGACCTTCACCGCCACCTGACGATCGCCGCCCACCGTGGATCCCCGCCAGACCTGGCCGAACGCGCCCCGGCCGATTGGTTCATGCAGCACATAGCCAGAGCCAAGTTTCCGCACAGCACGAGCCCCTTCCCCGGAAAATCCCACTCATCACACCATCTCGGTGACGGGTGATGTCCAGGTGGATGGATCGCGAGGCTGCGGGGGAGGCGTTCTGTGGTGGGCGATGCCGCGTCCCCTGGTGCCGCCGGTGCCGCGAGCGTTGCCGGTCAGATGTTGAGTTCTTCCTTGACCAGGTGGTTCCAGGTGACGGCTCCGACGATGCCGTCGACATCGCTCCCGACACTGCGTTGGAACCCTCGTACCCAGGCGTCGGTCAGCGGGCCGAAGACCCCGTCCACGGGGAAGGGGTGCGCGGGATCCCCGGTGCGGAAGTTCGCCTGGTCCTGAACGGCGCGCACCGCGTCGCCCTTTTCGCTTCGGTCGCCCTCGCGGACAGTGATGATGAGCGATGGCCAGGTCTGGTCGCCTACGGCGCCGTCAGTCGTGAGCCCCCGCAACGACTGGAACTCGCGAACCGCCGTCTCGGTCCGCGGCCCGAAGTTCCCGTCGATGGCGACGGTGTATCCGTGCGCGCGAAGAAGGTACTGTACGGTACGTACCGCTTCGCCTATTTTGCCGTTCTTCTGCATGGGCCAGGTCAGTGCCATGGTCGGCCTCCTTCGGCGCGTGGTCCTGGTGGCGACATCTGGAAGCCACCATCACTTCACTATAAGTGATGATTCAATTCCTGTCAGTCGCATTTCAGGGTCGGGCGACGAACGCGGTCCGCCTCGGAGAGCGTTTCCTCGTTGATCCTGTTTGGGTTCGTCCATGGACGCTGGGCTGGTAGGCGGCGGTGCAGCAGCGGCCCGGTCCGCAGTGACAGGTAGGCGAGAGCCGAGGCCGGGATGGGCAGCCAGAAGTTCGCCAGCCGCCAGGTCACCACCCCCAGCAGGGCGATGGCCCGGGTCGTGCTGAAACCCACGAGCGTCGGTACGAGTACTCCTTCGATGATCCCGAGCCCACCCGGTGTGATGGGGATAGCTGCCAGCACGTTGGCGAGCCCATAGGCGATCAGAAGACCGTCCAGCGCCGTTGCGTGACCGTAAGCATACAGAAACACCCACAGAGAAGCGGCGTCAAGTAACCAGTTCGCGGCCGCCCACAGCGTCGCCCTGATGAGCAGGGGCCGGTCCTTGCCGAGGACTCGAAGGCGATCGGCGAGGGTGCGGACAAGATTTTCGGCGCCGCTCGGTGACACCCCTGGCAGGCGGCGGGCGATGGCGCGGACGATGCGGACGGTCCGTTCGCTCCCACGGGTGAGCAGCACCACCCCGATGAACACCGCGCCGATCACCAGTGTCCCCACCACGGCCGCTGTTCCGTAGATCGGGTTGGCGCCCCGGGTGGGAATCGAGATCAGGAGGCCGATCCACAGCATCACGTTCAGGACAACCGCTGAGCCGGCGCCCTGAATCGCCGCGGCGGACACCGCTTCGGACGCGCCAATTCCGGCACTGCGTTGCAGGCGGTAGCGAAGTGCGCTCGCGGTGGCGGCGCCTCCAGGTAGCATATGACTGACGCCGAGCGACGTGAGATCGATGCGCGTCAGCGTCCACAGTGACGGCCGGTCTTCGCGGGCAAGCACGCTGCGAGTGAGCATCGCATACGCAAGCAGGGAGGCGGCCTCTAACAACAGGCCGACAACAAGATAGGCCGCCTCAACTCCGGACAGTGTTTCCAGAGCTTTCCGGGCACCCGCGAGCTGCGGCAACAGCGCGTATTCGATCACTAGTAGGAGCACTATCGCAGAGGCTCCACGCCGTAGCCACATCGGTACCCTTAGTGACATCATGCATCCATGCTGTCGGATATCGAGGCCGCCATACGCGTTTTGTTACCGAAGGTAACCAAATTGTAGTGCTTGGGCCGAATGCGGTATCTCGCTGATAGCTGTCTCGGGGATCGCCGGGAGAGGGCCGTCGGCCTGGGGGCGGGCGCGACCGATGGCGCGGCCCTCCATTGCGCGGGCAGCCCGGACTCGGACAGCAGGGCTCATGGTGACCCGACGGTGGGCTGTCCTATGTCTGATCCATGTTCACGCACCGGCCCATCATCCCGGATTCGGATACTCGTGAAGTTGGCGCGGGCAGCTGTCGCACCGGGTGCGTGCGGTAATGAAGCTATTTGGTTACCCTTCGTATTGACATTGTGTGTATGGCGTTCTTGGCGAGCCGCGTCAGCGGGTGTCCTGGGCAAACATACGCGAAATGCTCAACAGTGCGTGACGGATCACATGATGTGATGGATCGCATGACGTGATGAATCACACGATGTGACGGATCACATGGCGCGAGTGGATATGGCGACCATCGCCCACGTGGCGACTGCCCGCGGGCCGGGAGCGGCTGGGCGGGCGGCACACTGGCGGGGTGGATGTCACGTGGTGGGGGCACAGCACGGTTGGGATCCAAGACGCCGGCACTCGGCTGCTCACCGATCCCGTCCTCGGGATGCGGGTCGCGCACCTGCGCCGGCGTGCTGGCGCGCGTCCCGCGGCCCAGGCAGCGCAGGTCGACGCGGCGGTCGTCTCTCACCTGCACGCCGATCACCTTGACATCCCCTCGTTGCGGTTGCTGCCGCCGGCTGTGCCGATCCTGGTCCCGCGCGGCGCCGCGGCCCTGCTGCGCCACCGGCATCCGGCGCTTGCGGAACGCTGCGTGGAGATGGTGCCGGGGGATCAGGCCCGGATCCCGGCGCCGGACGGCGGCGGCGGTCTGGACGTGCTGGCTGTCCCCGCCCGCCACGACGGATCCCGCGGCCCGTGGTCGCGTCACCGCGGCCCGGCCCTCGGCTTTGTGATCACTGGTACCGCCACAGCCTGGTTCGCCGGGGACACCGCCCTGCACGACGCGATGGCCGATCTTGCCCCGCTCGGCATCGATCTCGCTCTCGTCCCGGTCGGCGGGTGGGGGCCCAGCCTCGGCCCCGGGCACATCGACCCGGCCGGCGCGGTGGAGGCGGTGCGGCGGGTGATACCGGCGGGCCAGCCGGTCCCGGCGATGGCCGTGCCCATCCACTACGGGACGCTCTGGCCGATAGGCTTCGACCGCGTCCGGCCCGATCGTTTTCACGAGCCCGGACGCGAGTTCGCCCGCCTGGCCGATGCCGCTCAGGTGCCCGCCGAGGTGCGGTTACCCGCACACGGGGTGGCGGTAACCGTGCCAGGCGGCACCCGCACCGGCGCGGCGCCGGCCGGCACCGGTCAGGACGACGCGGGTCAGGACAGCACCGGTCAGGACGACGCGTTCCCGGTTGCTTCCGCCGACAAGGACTGATCGTTTTCGGCGGTGCGGGCCGCCGGGAAGGGGTCCCGGCGCAGCCCGAGCTGCTCCAGCCACTGGATGAGCTGGCGGTGGATCGCGTCCGGCCCCTCGATCGGACCGCCCGGGGCGGGCCAGGCCGCCGGGTACAGGAGCACCGCGCGGGTCTGGTCCCCGCCGATCCCGCCGTGACAGCCGACCAGCTCCTCGAAGGCAGCGACCTCGCGGGTTCCCGGGTCCACCCGGCTCACCACGACGATGTCACCGACATGGTCCATCCGCTGGTGGCGCAGCAGGTCCGCCGCGGCCCGCGAGCCGTACCCGAGCAGGGGGCTGGCCCCCTCGACCACGCCGGTGTCCAGGAAGACGTGCCCGTGGGCACCGAAGGCGACCGGACCATGCCCATGGCAACGGACGACCACGAACCCGACGCCGGGATGGTTGACCAGGCCCCGTACGAGTGCCGGGTGCAGGAACTCCAGGTGGTCGAGATCGGCGCGGCCGGCCACCTGCGGCAGGTAGACCATGGCCAGGTTCCCGGACGCGACGACGACGAGATCTGGGCGTTTCGGGTCAAGCGTGACCTCGAGCCTGGACGGGCCAAACGTCACCTGGCCGTCGTCGATGCGGCGCCGGAGTATGCGCCGGCTTGGCCCGTCACCGGTGTCACCGCCGGTAACCTCGGTGAGCAGCGTGTTCACCGGGCCCCAGTCCTCGGCGGTGCCGGTCGCGGCGGTCGCGGCGGCGCCCGGGGTCAACAGGTCGCGGACGGTGTCGGGGAAGGAGCGTCCATAGCGCTGGCGGAACGTCGCGCCCTGGCTCTGGCCGTGATCGGAAAGAGCGACGAACATGTACGGGCGTCCCACGTTCGCCGCGACTCGCTCCAGCGTTGCCAGCACCCGGTCGATGCCCTCCAGGGTCTGCAGAGACTCCCGCCGATTCGGCCCGGCATGGTGGGCCACCTCGTCATAGTCGACGAAGTCGCAGAACACCACGGGCGCGCCACGGGCCATCTGTTCGGCGATGAAGGTGACGTTGAGATCACGCAGCAGGACGTTGGTCAGCCCCCGCAGCGCGATGTACGAGCCACCGCGCCGGACGCGGGGGAAGATCCTGTCCCGGCGCTGCTTGCGGGCCTGGTGCACCTCTTTAATCATTTCGCCGACGGTGAGGACCAGCGATCGAGCGAATCCCTGTGGGCTGGCCGCGAACGACGCGTACCCGCGGGCACGCCGTCCCGGTAGCCCAGCCTGACTGACGGTGAGCAGACTGTGCGGGGCGTCCCCGGAGAAGACGTTGCTGATGCTCACTCCGCCGTCAGCAAGCAGCCCGCGTCCGTTGCTGAAGCCGCGTTCGAGCTCAGCGGCGTCGCGCGGCCGGTTGGTGACGATCAGTCGTCCGGTGTTCTTTTCGTACCAGCGGAAGGCAGGGATGTGACGGGACGCGCCGTGCAGGATGCCGGCCTGGCTGGTTGGGGTTGTCGAGGGCATCCCGGTGTGCCACTCGACGAACCGGTGCGACCCCGAGCGCACCCAGCGGCTCAGCGTCGGCAGGTTCCCGGCGGTGACGGCCCATCGCAGCAGCGGCGCGGACAGGCCGTCGATCTGCACGATGACGACCCCCGGGCCGTCGAACGGGATGCCACCGCCGCCGTACCGGGCAACCTGGCGCATGATCTCACCGATGAACGTCTCGTCGCTGCCCGCGTCGGCCAGCCAGCCGACCATCGCGGCGATCACCGCGGTGGTCCAGGCGACGCCGATGGCCGCGCCGAAGCCGTGAAAGGCGACGTCCGGTTCGATGCGCAGCGCCACGTAGATCACGAGTGTCTGCGCGAACAGGCCGATGAGCAGCACCGCGATCCCGCCCAGGGCGACCGCCAGCGCAACGAGGATGGGCCGCAGCACCGCGCCGACGACCGCGAGAATGGCAACCAGACGGATCAGCCCAGCGAGGCTGTCCACCTCGATGCCGGGCAGGAAGGCGAACGCCAGGGCGAGCGCCAGCCCGCTCGCGACGGCCGACCGGATGACCCGCAGCAGCCGCCGTGGCGTCGGTTTCATCCCACGCAGCACCACGCCGCCGAGGCGCAGCCGCCCGCGCAGGAGCCGGCCGACGACGGCCAGCCGGGCCCGGCGGCGTCCGGACAGGTCTGCCTGCCCCGCCGTACCGGGGACGGTGCTCGGGGCACCGGTACGATCCGCAACCATATCCAGCGCAGACTAACCGGCAGAGACGCGATCTCATGATCGTTCAGGAGTCGTCAACCGGATGTCCGCCGGGTTGTTGTGACCTGGACTCCGAAGCGGCGCGTTGGCGTGCGTCCCCGGTCGCCCCGGCGGTGCGCGCGCGTCACCTTCGTCCTGGTTGGACCGCGGTGGACCGCTCGATCACGCACCATGGAAGACACGTCCGGACTGCCCGGTGGCGCTGGTGGGGCCGCTGGCCGGGGAGCGGGGTGATCAGATCGAGGTGGGCGGAGCGGCGCGGCGAGCCGACGGGCGGGAGGGCGTGGTGGGTGACACTCGCGTCCCCTCGGCCGCGTGCGGCCCGGCTCCGGAGCGGCCATCGGCCTGCGGGACCGTGGACGGCGCCAGCGCGACGGCCCGGGGCGACCGGGGCGACCGGCACACCGGCCCGCGTTCTCGGTGGGACCGGCCATTGCGGGCGGTCGTCATCGTGGTCACCGCGCTGTGCTGGCTGGCTACGGTTGCCCTGCTCACCGTTCACAGCACCGTGCAGCAGCCCGGTTACTACGAGCGGGTACTCGCCGACGCTCACGTGTACGAGCGCTTCTATACCGAAGTCCTGCCCGACCCGCGGGTCGTCGAGGTCTCTGGCCAGCTCTTCGCCGGTCTCCCGGTGGACCAGTCGCTGCTGACCGCGAATCTGCGGGTCGTCGTCCCGCCATCGTCGTTGCAGGGGGTGGCCGCCAGCCTCGCCGAGCGGACCGCGGGCTATCTGAGCGGCGATGCCGACACGCTCTACCTGCGCATCGACCTGCGGCCGGTGTTGACCAGCATCTCCCAGCTCGCCAGCACCTATCTGGCCGGTGAGGTGGCCGGTGCCACGACGTACCCGGTGGACGACGTGAGCAGGTTCACCGTTGGTCTCCTTGATGCGCTTGACCAGCTGTCGATGGGGCGCCCACCGGCTGGTGTGCCGTCGATCGGGGCGGTCCGGCTCTCGCCGCAGCAGGCCGATCACGTTGCCGACGTCATTCTTGACCGGGCACCCGGACTGGACGGCCTGGAGCGCCGGGCCGCGCACGAGCAGCTGGTGACGTTGATGCGGGCCGGCGACCTGACCTCGGCGCTGGTGGTCGCGGGCCCGCTGCTCTTCCAGGGGGATGAGGCGGCCATCGCGAACCTGCGCCGCCGGGTCGGTGGCGGCACGGTGCTCGATCTCGGGCCGGCGCTCGCGGGGCTGCCCGCCTCACCGGGTATGTCCGCGGCACACGCCGTGCACAGCCTTGGCTCGGCCGGTGTGCTGCTTGCCGCCGGCGCGTGCGCGGGCCTGGGCCTAGCGGTGCTCATGGCCGGCTTTGTCGCTGTTCGCCGGCAGGGTGGTCGTGGCCCGCGGCTGGTCGCCGCCGCGCTCGCCGTAGCCGGGATCATCGCGGCAGCGGCCGGTGGTGCGCTCCCGGGCCTGCTCAGCGACCCGTTCGCCGCGCTGACCGGCCCCTCGTCATCGCTCCCGGTGAGTGTCCGGGCGATGCTCGGCGATATCTGGGCGGGGCTGGCCAGCCAGGCCCAGCGCCGCTGGCTGGAATTCGCGATCATTCCGCTGGTGGCGGCTGCCGGCAGCACGATGGTCATGGCTGTGGTGACCGCGCTCGTTCGGTCGACCGCGCGGCGGCGACACTGGGAGACGCTGGTGGCGGCCTCGGCGGCGATCACTTCCGTGTGCTGGATCGTGCTGCCGCTGCCGGTCGCCCCGGCGGCGCGGATCTGTAACGGTTCGGATCTGCTCTGCGGCCGTCGTTACACCGATGTGGTGTACCCCGCGACGCACAACGCCATGGCCTCCAGCGACGCGCGCTTCCTCGGGGCGGCCCAGGATCCCGATCTGATCGGTCAGCTGAACTCGGGCGTCCGGGCCTTGCTGATCGACGTCCACCACTGGACGCTGCCTGACGAGGTGGAGACCTTCCTCAGCGCGCTTCCACCGGACCAGCGTGCCGCTGTCGAACCGCTCACGCGCGGCGCCCGGTCCCAGCGCGCGGGGCTGTGGCTCTGCCACGACGTCTGCCAGCTCGGGGCGCTGAGCCTGGATACGGAGCTGGCCCGAATCCGCGGCTGGCTCAGCGCGAATCCGACCGAGGTCGTCACGTTAATCATCCAGGATGGAGCGCCCGCGGCCGAGGTGATGGCCGCTTTCAGCGCGGCGGGGCTCAGCCGGTACGTGTTGACCCCGCCCAAGGATCCTGGCGGTGCTTGGCCGTCACTGGGCTCGATGGTCGAGAAGAATCGCCGACTGGTCGTGTTTGCCGAGAGCGCTGATGTCCCGGGCTCCTTTTATCGGCGGTTTTTCCGATATGCGGCCGACACGC
>NZ_CAKJTO010000053.1:0-36180 GCF_917627405.1 Protofrankia sp. Cj5 | reverse complement strand
TTCCGCGCCTGCTGGGTGACCCACGCCGCGGTTGGATGCTTCGTGACTCCAAGGACGTGAACACGGCGGGTGGCGTGTTCGACGATGAAGAACACGTAGATCCGTTGCAGGAACACGGTGTCCACGGTGAAGAAGTCGCAGGCCAGCAGGCCGGAGGCCTGCACGGACAGGAACGTGCGCCAAGAGGTGTCGGCCCGGCGGGGTGCGGGGTCGACGCCGGCGCGGTGCAGGATCCGCCAGACGGTGGCGACCCCGACCGGGTAGCCCAGCCCGACGAGCTCGCCCTGGATCCTGCGGTGGCCCCAGGTCGGGTTCTCCCGTGCGAGGCGCAGGACCAGCTCGCGGATCTCCCGGCGGACCGATGGCCGTCCGGGCGACGTCCGAGGGTAGGTCCATTTTCGTGCGAGGAGCTCACGGTGCCAGCGCAGCACGGTGGCCGGGGTGACGAAGAACAAACCCCAGCGGGCTCGGGGCAGCAGCCGGGACAGGGCTGCGAGGATCACCACCGATCGGGAACTCGCCGCCGCGTCCGTGCGGGCGTACAAGGCAGCAGCCGGGACAGGGCTGCGAGGATCACCCGATCCGCCGGTTCCAGCGTCGGACGGTGCACCTGCCGTCGTAACACCGCCACCTGATGTCGCAGGACGAGGAGCTCCACGTCCTGCGCGGTGTCCCCGCGCACGCGGAGCAACATCAGTCCGAGAGTGTTGCGTGTCAGGGCGTAGAGCAGCGACCACACCATGACCATCCAGCCTGCCCGACGCAGGCCCAGTCCGGCAGGCAAACGCGCAGGTCACCGCCCAAATCGGGGTTCTGGAGCCCCAGTGCGCCATGAGCGCGGAGAGTGAGGTCGACAGGTAGGGGATCTCGCTTGATGCGGTGCTGCGTGGAAGATGAAGGATTTGTGGCCCTTCGGCGTCGCCCTGCGGGGGGAGGCGTCAAACCACCTCATGCTGCGTTGGCTGAAGACCGTCGTGGTGAGCGATGAGGAAAAGGCGCACAAGATGCGTCAGGTAGGGACCGGGAAGGCGAGCGAGAGCGAACCGCTGAGGAAGTGTCGAAACCAGATCAGACGGCATCGAAACTGGGGCGCTTGGGGTTGCTTCAGGATGAGCCTGGCGGGAGCCCGTGTACTGGCCAGGTGGCGCCCGGCATGGAGGCGGCGCGAGCCTGGTCTGCGGCTTTCACGTGGAACATGGGAAGGCGGATGCCGACACTGCGCGCCCGCCCTGCGGGGCGGACGGGCGAGAGGGAGCGCGCCAAATCGAACGGGTCGAGACCGTCGCGATGACCGCCGAAGAATACGAGGCCGCGGTGTCCGCATTCGCCGAACTCGTCCTACAGTGGGAAAGGAACGGATCGCCGAACACGGCGCCGACAAAGGCGGCCTGACACCCACACCGACCCTCCCTTCAGGTGGGCCGCCGTCAACCCATCCGAGGAAGGAGCGTCGGTATGCCGCGCCCATTGTCAGCCCGTAAGGCCACCGAAAAGGCGGCGAACACTGTTTCCGGTGCCGTGCCGGTCGTTTTCTACGTCCGGCACGGAACCGGCGACGGCGACCAGTCCATAGCCGCGCAGCGGGAGCAGATCCTGGCCTTCCTCGCGACCCACCCCACCTATTCCCAGCTCCGTCCCGGCACCGGCGGCGCCACCAGACCCCGGTTTCTCGCCCGGCTGACCACCCGCCGGGGAACCCGGCGGCGCTTTCGCCAGGAATAGAAACCGCGCCGCACACCGGCACCCGAGGAAGGAAGGGCACAATGCCGCGCTCGACCGCGCGCCGTACCACCACGAAACGAACCCAGCAGGCCGTCGCCGCCCTGCCCGAGACCGTCCGGGTCGGGATCTACCTGCGCCGCTCCACCGACGACGAGCACCAGCCCTACTCCATCGAGGCGCAGGACGAACGGCTGCGCTCCTACGTCGACTCCCAACCCAACTGGGTCGTGGCGCTGCGGTTCGCCGACGACGCCTCCGGCGCCACCACCCACCGCAAAGACCTCCAGCGGGCCCTGACCGCGGCCCGCAACGGGCTCATCGACGTCCTGCTCGTCTACCGCGTCGACCGGCTCTCCCGCAGCCTGCGCGACACCGTCCACCTCCTCGAAGAGCTCGACAAGGCGAAGGTCGTGTTCCGCTCGGCGACCGAACCGATCGACACCGCCACCCCCATGGGCCGCATGCTCCTGCAGCTGCTGGCGATGTTCGCCCAGTTCGAGCGCGACACGATCATCGACCGGGTCATCGCCGGGATGGAACGCAAAGCCGCCAAGGGCCTGTGGAAAGGCGGCCGGCGCCCGTTTGGCTACCAGGTCGACAAGACCGCCAAGAAACTGGTCATCGACGGGCCCGAAGCCGGAATCATCCGGCTGGTCTTCGACCTCTACGTCCGCGACCGCCTCGGCACCCGGGCCATCGCGAAGGTCCTCAACAGCCGCGGCCACCGCACCACCGTCGGCGGCCCCTGGTCCGGCCACCAGATCCTGCGCGTCCTCGACAACCGGATCTACCTCGGCGAGCTGTCCTTCCGGGAGATCACCGTCACCGGCACCCACGACCCGATCATCGACGAGAAGGTCTTCGATGAAGCCCAGAAGATCCTCACCGAACGCAGCGAAGAAACCTCCCACCGGGCTGCCAACCCCTCCGACTACTACCTGACCGGCCGGATGCGCTGCCCCCAATGCGGCACAGCCCTGATTGGCACCCGCGCCACCGGCCGCAACCACACCTACCGCTATTACACCTGCTTCACCCGCAACCGCTACAACCGCGACGAGTGCGACGCACCCCGCCTCGACGCAGACGAGGTCGACACCGCAGTCCTCACCGCCCTCGCCAGCTTCTACCGCGACAACCAGCAGCTCATCGCCGACGCCGTCGCCAAAGCCCAGCGCCACCACCGCGACGCCCGCTCCGACCGCACCGACGAACTCACCGCCATCGAGACCGAACTCACCCAGACCGACCAGGCCATCGACCGCTACCTGGGCGCCTTCGAACGCGGTACCCTCAACGAGGAGATCCTCGCCACCCGGCTCGAAGCTCTGCGCAGCAAGCAGAAACAGCTCCGCCACCGGCAAGCCGAACTCACCGACGAGATCGACGACGAACCGGTCATGCCGGCCCGGTCCACCCTCCGCGCGGTCGTCCAGCAGATCGAAACGATCATTGAGGCAGGCGACGACCTCCGACGGAAAGCCCTCATCGAAGCCCTCGTCGCCGAAGTCAAGATCCTCGGACCCGACCGGCTCGTACCGATCTTCAAAGTCCCCCGACCCGACACTCCAGGCGACGCCGCCAACGTAGAAACTGGAGACACAGACCGACCCAAGCCAACCCGACCAGCCACGAAAAACGCCCCCCACAGGGCCGCCGCAGCCGTCCTACCAGCCACAACACCCCCGAAGGGAGCGGTTCGCGCAATGCCTACATTGGTGGAGACGCGGGGACTTGAACCCCGAACCCCTGCCTTGCAAAGGCAGTGCTCTGCCAATTGAGCTACGCCCCCGGTAGGCGACACACGACGCCCGTCGGGAAATCCCCCTCAAGGGTACGGCACGCCGCGGCCAGCCGGGCAACCGGTGGCAGCCGGCGAGGGCGCGGGTTGTGCTCCACGGGAACACCACCCGCGCTTCGTCCCGCAGCCATCTACTGGGGTCAGGGGACACAGGGCGCAAGGCCCAGGGAACGCAGGAGAGATCCGGCAAAATTTCGATCTTCCGGGCAGGAAGGAGCCGGTTCGGGTCCCGGCGAAGCCGGGCTGGACGAGTCACTCCCCTGTATCAGCACGGCCACACCAGCTGTCGTGCCTGGCTCTGGGGACGCCGAGGGCGGCACCGCCGGAGTGGACGCCACGGTCGACACAGTGCTGCCTGAGCCCATCGGCTCGTCGCTGCGCGGACCGAGGCCAGCCGGCGGTGCCGGCGCTTCAACCGGTACAGACACGGACGTCGCGCCGGCCGCCACCATCCTTGGGCCGTCATCCGAGTGGGCTGGCGGCCGCGTGGCCATGGCCGATGCCGTCGCCACCGCGTCCCGTGCATCCTGTCCGGGAAGACCCACGACATCGGGTACGGGTGTTGCCACTCCGGCCGTCCCGTCACCTGATGCGCCAGGACGGGCCACGGTCGCCGTGTGCTGCCCGCCGCCCGACAGGACAGCCGAGACAACGAGCAGAACAATAGCCGCGAATCCTCCTAAACCAGCACCAATGGCAACCTCACGAGGCCGCGGGGTGCCGTCATCCGATCCGCTGGAGCGGACCAGGCGCCGTGATTCGCCAACGCGCACGCTGCTGTTGCTTGTCATCCGTCCCCTTCACGCCCGGAGCCACCTTCCAGGCGCCCGGTTCGATCCCGGGCGTCCCCATCCGACAAGCAGATCTCACAACGCTTTGCCTACAAAGTAGACACAAACAGTGAGGAGACCCAAAGGATGCCAAAGGGAACTCAACCACAACACCACTACCAGCGGGTTAATCTCTCGAAACCGAGAACGGGAGCAGCAGGGCGGAAGCCTCAAGAATCAGAGGGCGCGGGGCCGGACCGGGCTCCGCGCAGGCCATGCAGGCCGTCACGACGGGTGGGCACGTCGTCGGCCGTAGATCATAAATGTGATGAAAATCACGAAAATGCCAGTAAAATGTTACATACGGCCAAAATAGACCAATGGAGCGAAAACAGAGCGGCGCTGTGTGCCGTATCGGCGCGAAGGCGTCCACGGGCAGCCCGACACGCTCGCACCGCGATAGGTGGAGGCGTGGCGGGCTGACGTCCGAGCCTCGCCCGAACCCCTGGGGCTCAGTTCAGGTTGATGGCGGTGGTCGCCTCATGCCAGAGGTCAACCTCGTCCTTGCCCCTGCGACGGCGCACGACGGTCGCCACCGCTCCAGCTCCGGCAACGACAACGAGAAGCACAAGCTTGCGAATCATGTAGGCCAACCTACCCGCGCCCGGCGATCCTTGCCCGCCGTGTCCCAGACGACCTGTTGTGGGAGGCCACGGGCGCTCGCGAGGGCCGGATTCACAACAATCTCCGGGAGATCATCAACGCTGGTACGTAGCCCGCAGGACACCGCGAGCAAGAGTGTGGAACGCCAGGTTGAACCCGACAACCGCGGACGAGACAGAGTCGGGGAGCCCGAGCGACGGGACGTCGACCGCATGGGCCGCAAAAATGTAACGATGCGGACGATCACCCTCCGGAGGCGCGGCGCCACCGAAATCGGCCGTACCGTAGTCGTTCCGTACGTGGAACGACCCCGAGGGCAGCTCCCGAAGATCACCACTTGCCACGCCGTGAGGCAGTTCGGTGACCGAGAGCGGGATGTCGACCAGCGTCCAGTGCCAGAAACCGCTGCCCGTCGGTGCGTCCGGGTCGAAACAGGTGACAACGAAGCTCCGCGTCCCCGCGGGGAAGCCCGTCCACGCAAGGTGCGGCGAGAGGTTCTCCCCACCTGCGCTGGTGTGGACCGCCGATGGAGCAAGTGTGCCTCCATCGGAGAAGTCGTCACTACTGAGCGTGAAAGACGGTACGCGGGGGAGAACATCGAACGGGTCCGGGGGCGTGCCGCGGTCAAGTGAGGACATCAGCCAACCTCGTTTTCTGTCAGATGACTTCCGTTATGACATGACTCTTGCATGCCCGGTACAGCGTTTCACACAGCCCTGTCTCCCACACCGCCCGGACATGGGGCGCCCACTGGAGCCGGCACGCCCCATACGCTGGACGGAACCCAGGCGCACAAGCACCGCACTCGCCTGTCAGGTAAGTTGGGTAATATTAATTCAGCAGCCCGGCAACAGGGGACGCGGTATCGCGGGGTTATCACGAGGTTGGGGCACGCACCTCGCGTCCGGTGGCTCCTTCCGCCGTCTCGCGACACACGCGCCCCAGTCCCACTTCTTGATCCACATCATTATCGCCGGGCGCTCTCAAGCCATCCAGGACCTATTGACGACACGGCACCTCCGGACGTTTTCAGTCGATCATAAATAGCTGCCTGAACAGGATCTTGCAAACACTGTGACGAACCGCCCGGTCACCCGAAGAAAAACCTTGCGATCGTTGCGGGTTTTTGGCTGCCAAACGGGACACACGGGCCTCCGACCAACTAATCTGAGAAGTGCCCGGTGGGGCGACTACCAACTCCCCCCGTGTTGGCGGTCTCCCACCGGGCGCTTCATCTTCCGCCCCGGGACGAGCGGGCCAAACGCTGTCAGTCCTGATCAGGTATCGGGCGCGACTGCGACGAATGCCGCGGACCGCCTGAGTCCTTGGCCGGCCGCGTTGCCCGGCGATGCGCCCGCAACAGCTCGAAGGCGATCGGGATGACCGATAGCAGCACGATCCCGATGAAAATCGTCTCGACGTGGTTGGCCACAAAGTCGACCTTGCCCAGGAAATATCCGATCACCGTTACAACGCTGCCCCACAGCAGCCCGCCAGCGACGTTGAAGATGCTGAAGAGCCGGTAGTTCATGCCACTGACACCCGCGATGATCGGGGTGAACGTCCGCACGATGGGAACGAAACGGGCAAGAATCACTGAAACAGGGCCATATCTCTCGAAAAATTCACGGGCCTTGCCCACGTTCTCCTGTTTGAACAGCCTCGAGTCGGGCCGCCGGAACAAGGTGGGACCGACCTTACGCCCGAACAGGAAACCTGTCTGGTCACCGAGGATCGCGGCAATCGAGATCAGAAAACAGGCAAGCCACAGCGGAGTGGACAACGTGTGGTTGGACACAAGCAGACCGACTGTGAACAACAACGAGTCACCGGGCAGGAAAAAACCGACAAGCAAGCCGGACTCGGCAAAAACGATCAAAAGCACAACGATCAGACCCGCTTTGGCCAGATGCTGCGCATCCAGGATGCTCGGGCCGAGCGCGAGGGTGGTCGAGGCGACCGTTGATGCTGAAACAGACACTATGACGGGCCTCCAAAGCGACTCGGGACACAAAGGCAGGCTTGCGGCCGATTCGGTTCCCGCCTCGACCGGGCGCTCTTCGCGGACGACAAGGAGCGTATCCACCGGCGCCGGCACGGCTGCCCGCGGCCCGCTGCGGGGTCTCCCCGTCCGCCTGACAGGATGCGCAGGTGTCCGCTCTACTCGTCCTGGTTGTCGGTTTGGTGGCGGGTATCGTGGCAGGGGTCACGGCGCGGCGGCACGGCCGCGTCGACGACGGCGCCCATCAGATGGTCAATTTCTGGGTACTCGACGTAGCCTTGCCCGCCCTGGCACTCCACGTATTACACAGTGTAATATTTCCTGCCAATCTGTTACTCATCGTCGCTGGCCCGTATCTGCTGTTCGCCTTCGGCACAACACTTTTCCTCTCGCTCGGACGCGTCCTGCACCTGCGCCGGGACGTCGTGGGCGCGCTGATCGTGACCGCCGCCGTGGCGAACACGTCTTTTGTCGGGATACCGATGGTCACGGCCTTCTTTGGAGCGGAATCGGTTCCGGTCGCGCTTCTCGTCGATCAGCTCGGCTCGTTCATCATCGTCGGGACGGCGGTCATCGCGGTGGCGGCCACAGCGTCGGGAGCCGGTGTCACCCGGGCGGAGATCGCCCGCCGACTACTCACGGCACCCGCGCTGATCGCATTACTGACAGGGCTGGTACTGCGTCCGGTCGCCTTCCCCGGCTGGCTGACGGCGACGTTGACCACCCTCGGCTCAACCCTCACGCCTCTGGCGCTGTTCTCGATCGGTCTGCAACTGCGTATCGGCGCGGTGCGTGCCTGGCGTCGGGAGCTCGCGATCGGTCTGCTGGTCAAGCTCGTTATCGGCCCCGCCCTGGTGTTCGGGGTCTATGCCCTGGCCGGCTCCCTTGGCGACCATGGGGTCCAAGTCGCGCTGTTCGAAACCGCGATGCCACCGATGGTTGCTGGAGCAATGATCGCCATGCGGTACGGTCTGGCTACTCCGCTGCCCAGCCTGATGGTCGGCGTCGGGGTTCCGGTATCGCTCCTCACACTGCCCATCTGGTCATGGATCTTACAGGGCTGATTCGCTGTTGGCTGCGGATGCGGGCTCGGCTGCCTTCGGGCTGGCGCCCGCAGTAGGTTACTTTCTCTACCGGCGCACTGGCACCGTCCGATCTGGAACCCTGACTACCAGCATAAGAGCGCCCGGCAATAGGGGTGTGGGTCAAAGAGTGGGGCTGGCGTGCGTGCATCGCGAGGCGGCGGAGGCAGGCACCGGAGGTGTTGGGTGGTGACCGACGAGCCGGGGTACCCGTGCATCGCGCGGCGATGGACGGGGAGTGATGGACGGGGAGCGATGACGCGAGGTGGCTGCCCCAGCCCCGCGATGCCGCGTCCCCTATTGCCGGGCTCTAACATGCCGCGCTCCCGCCAGGAACCGGCCCTGCACCGGCTCCTGGCGGCATTCCGGGACACATCCGGATACGGCCTGCTGTGCGACACATCGTTGAACTTTCCCGGCTATGGATTCATCAACCGGATGTCCGAGCTCATCGGCTACTGCGAGACACAGCGCATCTCAGAGCGCGTTTGAGATCGTCATTCCGGCTCGCCGTGTCCAGGCGCCCCCTGGCCGCGTTATCGGCCACACCGAGACAACTCATCCGGTATCGCTTCGGCCTTCCGTCTTGTCAGGGGGTGCCTGGACACGGCTCACTGATCGAAAGCCCGATCTCACACACGCTCTCAGACGTGATTGTCAGTGACAGCTGGTACCAGCCGCTCTGGTAGGCAGCGGTAACCGTCACCGCAAGGACACCGAGGATGTATCGAGAGGTCTGTGCCTGATCGTCTCGCACCGCGCTCCGGGTCCCGGGTTCCTTCCGCCAGCCCTCACGTTGTTGCCGGGTGGACGCGGGCGAGCCGGCGGGCAGCGGTGACAGCCTGGTCGCCAAAACGCTCGTAGTAGCGGGAAAGCAGGGTGAGGTCCACAGCGCTCTGCACCCCATGCGGCCACGCCGGATCGGTCAGGGTTGCCAGCAGCCGCCGGTGGATCTGGTCGATCTGGTCGTCGGCGGCCTCCACCTGCCGCGCCGCTTCACGATCATCATTGCGGATCGCGGCGGCGAGCTGCTCAGCCAGGTCGCCACACAGCCGACCGAGACGGGTGATGACGGGACGCAACGGAGCCGGAACCACCGATGCCGGTCGTCGCAGGTCGGCGGTGGTGGCGATGTGATCGGCAAGCTCCCCCATCCGTTCCACCGCGGTCGCGATACGCAGACAGGCGACAACAAGCTGAAGGTCCCCGGCCACTGGGTTCTGGCAGGCCAGCAGCACGACCAGCTCGTCGTCCAGTTCCTGGCTGTCGGCATGCAGCCGCGCCAAGGCGGCGTGTACAGCGATGGTGTCAGCCTGGCCCGCATCGGGACCGGCCACCGCGGCGGTGGCGGCTATGACGATCTGGCTCGCCTCGCCGGCAAGCCCGCCCAGAGTGGCTCGGACCCGATCCAACTCGGCGGTGTATTCAAACCGATGCGGTCCCGGAACATCCATCCTCCGATAATGCTCCCATCTCGGCGTCCCGGCTCGTCGAGAACGGGCACAAAATGGACGTGACACGCCCTTTTCCGGCTTTCAGCTGCCCGTCGGTCAGCCATGAAGCCCGCCCGGATCGGCCGCGGGGCGTGCCCTGGGCGCCAGCGGCGAGTTCCTGACCCGGAAGACCCGCGCGACATTCCGCGGCAGCCACCAGTTCCAGCGCCCGAAGAGCTTCATCGCGCTCGGGACGAGCAGCGCCCGGATGATGGTCACATCAAGAATGATCGCCGCCGCGAGCCCGAACCCGAACTGTTGCAGACCGACGATGGACCCGGCGACGAAACCCATGAAGGCCGCGAACATGACGAGTCCGGCCGCGGTCACGATGCGACCGGTCCTCGCCAGCCCGAGTACCACCGCGGTCTCGTTGTCATGGCCGGCGTCCCACTCCTCGCGCATGCGGCTCACCAGGAAGACCTCGTAGTCCATGGAGAGGCCGAACACCATCGCGAAGATGAAGACCGGGATCCAGCCCTCGATCTGGTCGAAGGAGATGAGCCCGAGCGCGCTGCCCGCGCCCCACTTGAAGAAAACCACGAGCAGGCCGTAGGCAGCAGTGATCGAAAGCAGGTTCAGAATAATCGCCTTCAGTGGCAGGACGATTGACCGGAAGGCCCGCAGCAACAGGAAGTACGTCAGGAGGAGCACTCCGAGTACGAGCCAGGGGAAGGCGCTGTAGGTGAGATCGAGGAAGTCCACCCCGCTCGGCGGGCCACCGCCGGCATAGACGCTGACACCGGTGGGGAATCCGGCGGCCGTGACGATGTCATGGCGAAGGCGGTCGGCGAAGTCGAGCGATGCGGGTACCCCGTACTCGCTCTTCCCGATCACCTGTAGTTGCAGGTAGCGCCGGGACGGGTCGACGAACTGGCCGCCGGACTGGCCACCGGACTGGCCACCGGACGAAGCGGCAGACGGGTCGAAGACGACCGCGGCGACCTCCGGGTCGGCGTGCAGGCCATCCTGGAACCGGCTGAGCGCGGCGCGCAGCTGTGGATCATCCGCTCCACCGGGCTGGTGGGTATCAATAACGACTGCCGTCGGTGCCAGCGCGCCCCCGCCGACCGCCCCGGAGAGAATGTCGAGGCCCTGGACGCTCTCGAGATTGCGCGGGATGCCCTTGTTCGAGCCCGGCCCGAGCTCAAGGGCGGTGACGGGCAGCGCAAGCGTGCCGAGCAAAGCTGTGGTGCCAGCCGCGATGGCCACCGGATGGCGCATGATCGCCCGTGCGAAACGCGCCCAGAAGTTCTCCTCCGCCTCCCGCCGCTCGGTGATGGAGTGCGGTAGGAGCCGCACCCGATCGAGCTTCGCGGCCAGGAAGTACAGCAGCACGGGTAGCAGCGTGAGCGCGCAGATGACCGAGACGACCGGGATGAACAGGCCCCCGAGGCCGAAACCACGCATGAACGGCACCGGCATGGCCAGCATGAGCGCGAGACCGATGGCGACTGCCGTGCCGCTGAACACGACCGCGCGGCCGGCTGTCCGCATCGTGGCGACGATCGCGTCCGGTCTTTCCCTGCCGCGCCGCAGCTCCTCTCGGTAACGGTAAATGATCAGCAACGAGTAGTCGACGGCGATGCCCAGGCCGATCAGCGTGACCAGGTTCTGCAGGTAGGTCGACAGCTCCATGTAGTGCGCGAAGATCCAAATGATCGCCAGGGTCGCGGGGATCGCCGCCGCCGCAAAGATCAGAGGGAGGAGAAAGGCGAGCGTCCCGAAGACGAACGCGAGGATGACGAGCGCGATCGGAATGGCGATGTAGAGCTCGCCGATCTGGAGGTCACGTTTGAACACTGGATCAAGATCATGCTCGATCGCGGCCTGGCCGGTGACGTAAAGCTGTGCACCCGGCACAGTGCCGGCCGCGGCACGCATCGTGCCGGTGTAGCCCTTCGCGTCGGCCGGCTCGAGATTTGACACGATGCGGGCACTGACAACGGAGTCGGACAGCGGTTGCACCGATGCGACCACCCCGCTGGGAAGAACACCGGCCGCGCGGTGAGCCGCCTGGTCGACCGCGGGCACGAGCTGGCTGGCAGACCCCGGCGCGGTACGTACGACAAGCATGAAGGAACCGGTCGTCCGCTGGCCGAAACGGTCCTCAAGAATCTTCTCCGCCCGCTGGGTGTCGGTACCGGGAAGCGTGAAGCGGTTCGTCAGGAGGCCACTCAACCCGGACGCGGCCGCGCTCGACATGACGAACACAACCGCCCAGACCGCTACGACAGCCCATCGATAACGGATCATCGCGCGCGTCCAGCGTTCCATCGCAGCTACCTCGTTACCAGCGCATGCCTGGTGGCTCCCCGGTTGTCACCCGAGTGTGGACGCCGGCGGGCCGGCTCGCTCGGTGACCGTCCGCCGCACACGTCCCTTAGTGGTCGGCGCCGGAAGTTCATCCAGGGCCTGCCGGCGCCAGCCGGCGCCTCGCTTCGTTGTCGTCGGCCCCGGTAGAACACCGCTACCGGGGCCTCCTCCGCCTCGCGACGCATCCACCTGGCATCCGACAACCCCCGAAGGACTTCCAGCGCCGACCACTTAGCGCAACGCAACGATGACAGCCGCGACCGAGAGCAGGCTGCCCCTCCATAATGGGCAGTGCCAGATGATCAAAATAATTGTAAAAAACACAGAATGATGCTGGATGAGTGCCCGGCACCAGGGGAGCAACGTGGAACCGCGACCGTCGTTTCAGAATCTCTTATTTCGGCATCGGTACCCACCGAAGGCAGCCGTCGCGGGAATCACCCTGTTCACCCTGTTCGGCCTGTTCAGCCTGTTCAGCCTGTTCAGCCTGTTCAGCCTGTTCAGCCTGGCGGCGTGCGGCGGCGCGGGCGCAGGCCGGCAGGCCGCCGCTCGGGTCAGCCCGTCGGCCGGTGATTCGGCCAGTGCCGTACCCACCGCCACAGTCCGCCCCGTCGCGGTCATCCTGCATGCGTATAACTACCTGCTTACCGAAGGTTCTGAAACACGCGGCTTCGTCCGCGGCATATCTCCCCGCAGCTCTCCTGGCAGCCTGTCAACCCCGCAGATCTCCGAAACCAAGCTCGCGGCCTGCCTCGGCGTACCGGTCAGCCAGGTCCATAGCCATGCGACCGACCTGGCTGACGGCGCCTACTTCACGAGTAACGACGGGCTGACCACCATCGGCTCGGAGGCGGAGATCACCTCAGCGGTCGATGTAGCCCGCGACATGGACATCCTCTCCCGTCCACAGGCAGCGGCATGCCTTGGCCAAGCCTTCTTCCCGATGGTCCGGGAAGGGATATCGGCAGCCGGCGGGACCGCCACGCTCGACTCGGCACGCGCGCTGACCCCGCCTGCCGGTAGCGCGGGCGGGGTGCGCATGGTCATGACGGTGACCGGCGGTGGTAAACGTGTCCCAGTAACGCTCGACCTCATCTGCGTCATGTCCGGCCGCGTCGAAAGCAACATCGTGATCAGTCAGGTAGACGGCACGCCAGACCCGACAGTCGAACAGGACGCTGTCCGCCAGGTCGCCGGGAAAATCGCCCGACAGGCAGGGGTTCCCGCGTAAGAGCGCCCGAGGATAGGACTGTCCGGCTCGCGGCAACACCCAGCACAACGTACCCGCCGGCCACTAACGCGCCGTTAATGTAACGCTACGATACGCGATGGAAGTAGCGGCGGAAGTGGATTACCGAGACAGTCGGTCGTGCTCGGCTGCTGGCCGCTGATGACGTACTTGCACGGATATCCGTCAACGGCCTCCACATCCTGTTTGGATGCGCTCTTCGGGTCTGGAGACGCCGGCAGGTCCTTCTCATCGAGCTTGATCCGAATAACCGCCAGCCGTTTGGACTCCGCTACCTGGGATGTGCCGAAATCGACGCAGCCGGTCGCCCCCGGCCACGCGGTGGCCGTCGAGCTGGCTGTGTCGGCGCACTTCTCGTCCCCAGGGAAAGGCCCTCTCAGCAGCCCCCCGATGTCCTTCATGGTGGCGTCGCGCCGCTTCTTGACGATGTCAACGAACAGTTTCGCCGCATCATAGGCGAGACCGATCCGTTCATCCGGCCACAATGTCTCGGGAACCGGCATCCCGGTCGCCTTGTACATGTCGTCGAGTCTGGTGCAAAAATCCCGCAGAGACGGGCTCACGAACGCTCCGGCGCTGGCGGGAATCTGCCCCTGGAAACAGGCCTTGCCGGCGAGCAGCACGGACGCGCCTTTGGAGACGAACCGGAACACAGCCGTACTGGAATAACCCGCGGCCTGGACCACATAGCGCGACACCGAATCATCGCCGAGAACCAACTGGCCTGGGCCCAGGCAGGGCAGCATATTGTCCACGAACGCGGGAAAGTCGTCATAGCGGCCGGCGTAGAAAATCAGATCATCATTGGGATGCTGCGTCGCGCACTGCGCCCGGAACCAGTCGGCCGTGTTCCCGCCCGGCGCCCAGCCATGTGCGTCGTAGGCGAATCCGGTGGCGGGATCCGCCTGGGCCGCCCTGCGGACTTCATCCTGGATGTCGGCCACCAGGCTGGACAGGTAATAGTCGTCCGCCGGCGGCAGCCCCTGGCCGGTTGGGTCGTCGGACCCCTCCGGGTAGTACACGCTGATCCGCTTCTTCGCGTTCTTCCGCGCGTAGCTGGTGGCCAGCAGAGCCTGCCGCCGGTTGGACGGCACCATCTGGAAGTACGACAGTGGTGAGAAGCTCGGCATGCCATCCCCGGACAGGGTGGTGGCGACCACGGGCACGCCGACTCCTCCGAGGGTGGTGATGGCCCGGCCAGTCTCCGGATTGCTGCGGTCCATGCCGATGACGCCGAGCAGGTTCTCCTCGGGACGGGAGGCCAGCGACAGAAGGTGATCATTTGCCACCTCGTCGGCGTATGTCATGCCGTTGCCGCCGTTGGCGATGACGACACGCAGTGCCACTCTTGCCGGGTTCTCCGACGTGCTCGCACAGCCGCCGGGGGAGCCTTTCACCTGGTTCAGCGCCCGCTGCCAGGTCAGCAGCCCCTCAAGTTCCGCGACCTGCGCGGCTGTCCAGGAACCATCGGTCTCCCCGGTGAGACCGGCGAAGTAGACCAACGTCACGAGCCGGTACCCGAGCTCCGCGGCCGTACGGTCGTGAAGGATCTTCGCGCACCGGTTCTGCTCGTAGATCTTTTCTTGCACGCTGCGCAGTTCAACGGCATGCGGCGACGTACCGCCGCTGGTGAACGTGTAACCGCCGTCACTGTAGCCGACGCACTGGCCGCCGACCCAGGACAGCGAGGCCGAGCCATCCGCCCGCGACCGGCAGTCAGCCGGGGTGCTGTCCCCGTTTACCTGAGCGATCGTTACACCGACCAGCGCGGCCGTGAGGATGAGCGCGAGCGGGCCGAGCACCCGCCGCCTCGCCCACGATTTCCAGCGGGGCGGCTCCGGGGGTGAGGACCCACCGGACGGGGGCGCTCCTGGGGGCAAGGAGTTACCCGATGGGGGCACGGTCGGCGGGAGTGACATCTGAGTGGCCAGCGATGGCTGGTCCGCGGCTGCGCGGATGTCGTCGTCAAGCCGGAGCGCGATACCGGAGCGGGTGGTCCACCTCGGGCCGTAGGCCTCGGCCGCGGCACGGGCAAGGTCAAGGGCGAAGGCATGCGCGGACGGCTGGCGTTCCGCCGGGTTTTTGGCCAGCATCCGCATGACGACGTCCGCCAGCGGTGCGGGCACCCCGGCCGGCGGCGGCGGGACGGTGTCGAGGTGGCGCTGCGCCAGCACATGTAATGGCAGTTTCCGGTCGAACGGCGGCGCACCGGCGAACAACTGGTAGAGCACGATCCCGAGGGCGTACAGGTCGGTGGCCGGGGTCAACCGGCCGCCCGTGATCTGTTCGGGAGCCATATAGGCCGCGGTCCCCACAACTCTGCTGGCAGTGGCCCCTGACCCGTCCACGATTTTCGCGATCCCGAAATCAGTGACCTTCAGCAGGCCGGTGACGTCGAACAATATGTTGTCCGGCTTGATGTCACGGTGCAGTACTTTCTGGCTGTGGGCGTAAGCCAGTGCCGCGGCCACCGCCAGGCCCACCGCGCAGGCGTCCTGCGGTGACATGTCCGCTGTCTGGCGGTGGGTCAGCGTCCCGCCGGCCAGCAGCTCCATGACGATCAGATGGAGATCGTCGGTTTCGACATAGTCGTAGACCTGAACGACATGAGGATGGTTCATCGCGGCGAGCAGCTGTGCCTCAGCGGCAAAATCTGCCGTTGCTCGGTCACGGGCCGCATCAAGGACCTTAATGGCCACGGGGCGGTTCAACCCGCGGTGCCGGCCGGCCAGCACCAGCCCGGAGCCGCCCGCGCCAAGCGTGGCGCCGAGGTCGTAGCCGGGGAGCGCATCGGCTACCTGAGCCTTGTCGACAATCATGATGAGAGGACTGCCACGCGTCGGAATCCGTGATTCATTGTCGCGAACCCACCCATCCCCCCGACACGATCCGTCAGCTTGGAGACTCCGGCAATAGGCCTGTCCGGCTCGCGCCGCCCAGGCAGCGCCTCGCGTCGTTGTCGTCGGTCAACGCCCAGCCCAGGGCGCCTCCCTCCGCCGCCTCGCGATCCATCCACCCGGACGCCGCTCCCTGATCGAACGCCCTATTGCCGGAGCCTCTACGTGGCATCCGGTACAGCATCGTTACATGACCCTAGCGCGACAGCCACTACCGGCCACCGGTTGGGAGCCTTGCCGGCCGGGAAACGGTTCCTGACCACGGTGCCCACGCATGGATGGCGCTGGCCATCGGCCACGCCCACCAACCACATTCAGTAGCCACGCTTGCCATCAGTGTTCAGCGTTCAGCGCCGCCGTCACGCCTGTACGCGACGCCACCGTTGTCAGTGGCGCGTCGAGTCGCTCCGGGGTTCGCGATCCATCGATCGGGCGCAAGACCACCGAGCCAGCGGTCGATCTCGGTCCGTCGCCAGACCCTCGTCCCGCCCCAGGTCGCCGTGCGGTTGACCACCGCCACTGGAACGGGCGCGCGAGGGTCGGTCCGCAACCGGTGGTCGACAGCCTGCCGGGTCACCCCGAGAGCAGCGGCGATGTCGGACGACCCCACGAACATCGGCAGCTCGGCCACGAACGCTGACGATAGCCCGCCTGTGCCCGTCAGAGACCATGATCGGACCACTCGTGGGCAAGCACCCGCCGCGCGGACGCGCTGCGCACGGATCAGGCCGCCTGCCTCCAGGACGGCTGTCCATCGGACGGTCCGACCAGCTGACCAGCACAAGGGGCACGAGGGGCACGAGGATGACCGCATCGCCGCTGATCAACGATGGGAACGCGGGGGAAATCCTGCACAACAGGGTGGACCTGGATGAGCTTGAACCACCAGCCTCTTCCTTGCCGGGGGGGGACGTAGGCATCTGATTTTGATAGTTCAGCTGATCTAAAGATCACTCTAAGATACTGGTCAGCAGGATGATTTTCGTGCCGTCTCCTGTCACGGGATATCGCCTTGGGCGTCCGCGTCCGCATCCGCGGACAAATCGCGGAAAAACGATCAATGCTTGGAGCGGTCAGAATGGACTGCTCAAGATGGGGACCTTCATGCCGAGGAGCGTGCGGCTGCCGATTTTATCGGTTTCAATCCCTCGTAGCGGCAATGAGAACGGGTGCTGCGGATCGCATCTGCGCGCATGGCATCCCGTTTCACCTGTCTTCCGCACATGGGGCTTCGATGCTCTGACCGACGCCATTTTCGGTCATGATGACGGGCTCGCATCGATAATCCGCACCCACGGTGACCGATCGCGATCGTGGACCGATCGTGATCGTGCTGAACTTTGCCAGAAAGTGCCCCCTGGACACCAGGAACGGCCAGGGCCGCGGACCAATCCCGTCAGGCAGGAGCCGCGGCGGGGTGGGACATCCGACGATGATGTTTGCCGTAGGGTTGCGAGCGGACCATAGCCAATCTGGCTGGACGAGGAGCGTGAGCACCGATGGGCCGACGGTTCAACACCGCCGGCCCGTGCAGGCCGGGGATCGATTACATGATCCCAGCGGTGTCGCGGCTGCCGGACGCTCCCACGCTGATCGATCAGGACGGCTACTTTGTCGTCCACGCGCCCCGGCAGACGGGGAAGACGACCACGTTGCAGGCACTTGCCGACGAGCTGACGGCGGCCGGCCGGTACGCGGCGCTCCTGGTGTCCTGCGAGACCGGGCGGGCGTGGGGCGACGACATCGGTGCGGCGAGCCGCGCGATCCTCGACCAGATCCGGTCTGCCGCCGACGACACGCTGCCCGCCGATCTCTGGCCGCCCGCCTGGCCGGTGGTGTCGGACGGAACGCTGCTCGCGGCCGGGCTGCGGGCGTGGGCGCAGGGCTGTCCTCGGCCTCTGGCGCTGTTCATCGACGAGATCGACGCGTTGCGGGGGCAGACGCTGGTCAGCGTGCTCAGCCAGCTTCGTGACGGCTATCGACGCCGGCCGCACGATTTCCCGGCTTCGGTCGCCCTGTGCGGCCTGCGCGACGTTCGTGACTATCAGGTCGCCGCGGGGAGCGATCCGTCGCGGCTGGGAACGTTAAGAGCGCCCGGCAATAGGGGCGTGGATCAAGGAGCGGGGCTGGGGTGCGTGCATCGCAAGGCGGCGGAGGGAGTCACCCTGGTGTTGGGTGGCGACCGACGACAACGCGGCGAGGTGCGTGCCCCAGCCCCGCGACGCCGCGGTCCCCTATTGCCGTGCGCTCTAAGTCCATTCAATATCAAGGTGGAGTCACTGCGGCTGGGTGACCTCACGCCCGACGAGGTGCGTGCCCTGTACGGCCAGCATGCGGCCAACACCGGGCAGACGTTCACGCCGGACGCCGTCCAGCGGGCAATCACCCTGACCGCGGGCCAGCCGTGGCTGGTCAACGCCCTGGCTCGGGAGATTGTCGAGAAGATCGCGGTTCCGGTGCCCGAGCCGATCACCGCCGAGCATGTCGAACTGGCGAAGGAACGGCTGATCATGGTGCGGGCCACCCATCTGGGCTCCCTCGCCGCCAGGCTCGCCGAACCCAGGGTCCAGAAGATCCTCGGACCGGTACTCACCGGCGACGTCCTGACGATCGAGCCCTACGACGACGACCTCACCTACCTGCGCGACCTGGGTCTGATCGCCCCCACCCCGCCGGTCCGGATCGCCAACCCGATCTACCGGGAAGTCGTCGTCCGTGTACTGTCCAGCAGCGTCCAGGAAAGCGTCACCGCCGACCCGCGGTCCTTTATCCGGTCTGACGGCACCTTCGACCTGGATCGCATGCTCGTCGAGTTCACCGAATTCTGGATCGAGCATGGCGAGTTCCTCGTCTCCGGCGGCTCCTACGGGGAGGCCGCACCGCAGCTGATCCTCATGGGATTCCTCCAACGGGTCGTCAACGGCGGCGGATACGTGGACCGTGAATACGGCGTCGGTACCGGCCGCGTCGACCTCCTCGTCCGCTGGCCCCACACCGGCGACGACGGCATCCGTCGCCTCCAGCGGGAGGCCCTCGAGCTGAAGGTCTGGCGCGCCGGCCGCCCCGACCCCCTGCGCGCCGGCCTGACCCAGCTCGACCGCTACCTCGACCGCCTCGCTCTAGGCACCGGCGTCCTGGTCATCTTCGACCAGCGCCCGGCCGCCGCCGACATCGCCGAACGCACCACCATCACCCGCACGACCAGCCCCGCCGGCCGTGCTCTGACCCTCCTGCGCGCATAGGGTGCGTATCCGGTCGTGACAGCAACGGCGCGGAGGCGGGCGGGGGCGCGACGAGACCGCTGTCACGTCTGGTGAAGGGCGCCGGCCGGCTGCGGCCCGCCCTGCCCGGACTGTGCCGGGGCCGACGCGTCTGGGACGGCACCCGCCACATCAGCCGCCACAGTGACGGTGACCATGCCGGCGCCGATCAGCCGCCGCCGCGCAGCGCGCCGACCAGCCTCGCGTCGCGCATCAGCCGCTCGACCGTGCAGCGCGCCACCGTGATCCCTTCCCGGTTGAGCTGACGCCACACCTTCCGTGCCCCGTACACCTCGTAGTTCTCCTTCCACACGCGTCTGATTTCCACGAGGAGTTCGGCGTCGCGTTGCGCACGGGCCGACGGCGGCCTGTTTTTCGCGGCATAGCAGATTGACGGGGCGACCTGTAACACGTCGCAGATCGGCTCGACCCCGCCGAGGTCTTCTTTGTGTTCGTCGATGAAAGCGACTACCGTGGGAGTCGCGGGTCGAGCTCCCGCGCGAAGAAAGCCGAGGCCACTTTCAAAATTTCGTTGGCACGTCGTAGCTCACGGTTCTCCCGTTCCAATTCGGCGATACGTGCGGCATCCGAACTGGTGGTGCCTGGGTGCACGCCCTGGTCGACCTCGGCCTGGTTCACCCAGAGCCGGAGCGTCGCCGGATGGATGTCGAGCCGTTTCGCGACCGTCGAGATCGAACGATGCGCTTCTGCGGGCTGTTCGCGACGGATCTGCAGCACGAGGCGGACCGAACGTTCACGGAGTTCGTCGGGGTACTTCCTGGGAGCGGGCACGGCTCTATCCCCTCAAGGGGCAGAGTCTCCACCGAACCCGGGGTGGTTCAGTACCCCGGCTCCGTCTGCTCGGATAGAACACAACTATCCGGGCAGACGACAACGTGGCAGGATGCTTTCTGGGCATCGAGAGCAGGGTCTCGCACGAACGCGAAGCGTTCGGGTGGGGGGCGAAACGATCGAAGATCCATCAGACACGCCCTAACCGTCGTATCGAGGGAACGGGGGGCCTTGGCCGTGTCTGAAGCCGGGAGCGCGGGTCGACGAGATGGTCGACGATGGATGTGGGTGGTCGCCACCACCGCCGCGGCCGGTGCGGTGCTGGCGGTGGTGGGGATCTGGCACCTGCCGGCTCGGATGTACCCGGACGCGGGCGACACCGACGCACGGGCGGTCTTGCAGAGTGGGCTGCTGACGGTCGCCGCTGCCCTGGTCGCCGTCACCGGCGGGCTGGTGGCGCTGGACGAGACCCGCCAGGCGAACGCGGAGATCCGCCGGGCGAACGAGAACACCCACGTCCGTGAGCTGTATACGAACGCGATCGAACAACTCGGTTCGGGCAATGTGACGATCCGTCTCGGCGGCATCTACGCGCTCGAACGCATCGTCCATGACAGCCCCGCCGACCAACGTGCCGTCGTCGAGGTTCTCTCCGCCTTCGTCCGCACCGCCGGCGCAGACAGGGGCACGGGAGCGGCGGCCACCCGCACCGCGGTACCTGCCGCGGCCCAGGCCCCGCCGACGCTGGCCGCGCCTGACGGCCCAGCTGTGCCACCGACCGCTGACGTTCGCGCCGCCGTTCAGATCCTGGCCCGCCTCGCGCGCCCAGCCGACCTCACCGGTGCCGCCCTCGCCCGTCTCGCCGGGCTTGCCGAACCGGTCAGGCTCACCCATCTCGTCCTCACTGAGGCCGACCTGAACCGCGCCCGGCTGGCCGGGGCAGATCTCAGCGGCACCCAGCTGGACGACGCGAACCTGGCCGGCGCCGACCTTCGCCGGGCGAACCTCACGGATACGATCTTGATTGACGCGAACCTGGCCGGCGCGCTGCTCGCCGATGCGATCCTCACCCGCGCCCTGCTCTTCGGGGCGCGGCTCACCGGCGCCCGACTGAACGGGGCAGACCTCACCGGCGCGCAGTTAGGCCGAGCGGACCTCACCCGCGTCGAGCTCGCTGGAGCCACCCTCACCGGCGCCCAGGGCCTGACCCAAAGCCAGGTCAATGCAGCCCTGGGCGACGAGCGGACCCGGCTGCCGGCGGGATTGCTCCGGCCGGCGTCCTGGGGTCCGGAAGACCGGCAGCCGGCGTGACACGTCGGTGACACGGCCTCAGGACGCGTCGCGGGCCGACGTCCCGTCCGCCACCGCGTGCCGTCGAGCTCTTGATCCCGGCAGGCGCGCTACCCGGCCCGCAGGCAGCCGCGGGTGCCTGCTGCCGGCCGGGACGGTCCAAGTCGTGTGGTGGCCACCAACTCGTCGAGGGTGCCGAAGAAGCGCGTGCGGGAGGCCTCAGCCGAGGAGGCTGGCGACCATGGGCGCGGGAACGGCCTTGCCTGGATGGTCGAGGCCGAGGACGGATTTGGTGGCGAGGATGCGGCGCAGTTCGTCATCTCGCACAGGGCCGAGACTACCTACCGGTACCACAAAGGAGAGGGGGTTTTCATAGCTACAGCACCACAGAAGGGAGGGGGTACGGAGGTATGCAGCACCGCAGGAGGAGGGGGGTGGGTGGGGGCTGTGTGTAGTCGGCGCTGTGTGAGGTTGGTGCCGATGGCCTCGGGGTCTTGTGGGGCTCCAGAACCCCGGTTCGAGCGGTGACCCGCGTGTCTGCTCGCCGGACAGGGCCCGTGTCGGGCAGGCTGGATGGTTACGGTGTGGTCGCTGCTCCACACCCTGACACGCCACACTTTCGGACTGATATTGCACGCAGCGCTACCTGCACACGCTGCCCACCGCTGATGAGACTGCCCTCGACGCGCTCGACCGCATCCGCGGTCACCGGACCGCGTAAATTCACGGTCAGCGAGTGATAGCCTCCTGTTCCGAACTGCTGTCCGCCGCCGGATCACCCCCACGGGCGTGGGGACGGCAGAAGCGCCGGGTGAGATCCCACTCCCTCGCACGGATCACCCCCACGGGCGTGGGGACGGCTCCGGGAGCGGGCTCCCGCCCATAGCCGCTCGCGGATCACCCCCACGGGCGTGGGGACGGCGTCTGGTCGCCAATGACCACCGCGATCGCCGCCGGATCACCCCCACGGGCGTGGGGACGGCCGTTCGGCTGCACGCCGGTCACCGCCTATCACCGGATCACCCCCACGGGCGTGGGGACGGCACCAGCATGCTGCAGCGCAAGCTCCGCGTCGGCGGATCACCCCCACGGGCGTGGGGACGGCATGGCCATACGGGTCACTGCTCATGTCTCCTCCGGATCACCCCCACGGGCGTGGGGACGGCTTGACTACGACGGCGAGGGTGACATGGCAACGCGGATCACCCCCACGGGCGTGGGGACGGCCACGGCGAATGGGAAGCCCGACCGGGTGCCCGCGGATCACCCCCACGGGCGTGGGGACGGCGCCATCGAGCGCGCAGAAACCCAAACCCCAAACGGATCACCCCCACGGGCGTGGGGACGGCCACGGTCCCGTGCAGTGGTCGTGTCGTCGCCGCGGATCACCCCCACGAGCGTGGGGACGGCGCTACCGCCTCGATAGGCACCCGCACGATGAACGGATCACCCCCACGGGCGTGGGGACGGCTACGTAGAGGGCACCACGACATCGGTGGTGTCCGGATCACCCCCACGGGCGTGGGGACGGCCGGTTGAACTCGTCGGCGTTGCGGCAGCCGGCCGGATCACCCCCACGGGCGTGGGGACGGCCTCCGGCGGTCACCGAGCTTGTCTCGGTCAACCGGATCACCCCCACGGGCGTGGGGACGGCGTCCTTCGGGGGTTGGTCGGATGCCAGGTGGATGGATCACCCCCACGGGCGTGGGGACGGCGCGCGGGCAAACTCCGTGGTCAAGGGCATCCACGGATCACCCCCACGGGCGTGGGGACGGCACAGCACCGGCGTGCGCAGCAGTTGGATCGTGCGGATCACCCCCACGGGCGTGGGGACGGCTTGGCCAGGTGCGCGTCGCGCGGCGGCGGCAGCGGATCACCCCCACGGGCGTGGGGACGGCGCAACTCGATCACCGGGCTTGATATCCCGGCCCGGATCACCCCCACGGGCGTGGGGACGGCCCGTCCCAGTTCACATAGGGTCCGGTGACGAACGGATCACCCCCACGGGCGTGGGGACGGCCCGTCATGTGAGCCGTGGTACGCCCCCTCGAACGGATCACCCCCACGGGCGTGGGGACGGCGGGGCGCGCCGCGGGGCGCGCGAGCTCGGGCATGGATCACCCCCACGGGCGTGGGGACGGCACCACATCCCATCCAGCGACGTCGTCGCCGGCCGGATCACCCCCACGGGCGTGGGGACGGCCACCAGCCACAGCCAGACCGGTGCCAGGAACAGGATCACCCCCACGGGCGTGGGGACGGCGGCGGGCGTGGCGTGGGTTAGGCGTTGCGGTCCGGATCACCCCCACGGGCGTGGGGACGGCACGACCCGGATCAGCGCCCGCCAGGCGTGCGACGGATCACCCCCACGGGCGTGGGGACGGCCGAGTAAGCCCCGCACCTGCCCCGGTGCGGGGCGGATCACCCCCACGGGCGTGGGGACGGCGTCCGTCGGGTCCGCCGTCACTTCTTCTTGACCGGATCACCCCCACGGGCGTGGGGACGGCGTGGACGCCGGCGGCGTGAACGGCACGCTCGCCGGATCACCCCCACGGGCGTGGGGACGGCCATGCGGCCAAGTCGGCGAGCAGCGGCAGGAACGGATCACCCCCACGGGCGTGGGGACGGCATTTCAAATCGCGAATGTTCCACGGCGATACGCGGATCACCCCCACGGGCGTGGGGACGGCCTATACCGTGCATGATGCCGCCCGCTGGGAGGCGGATCACCCCCACGGGCGTGGGGACGGCCGCATGTTCGTACCGTCTCGCGATCCCACGGTTCGGATCACCCCCACGGGCGTGGGGACGGCGCGGCGTAGACCCACGTCACCGCCGTGTAGGACGGATCACCCCCACGGGCGTGGGGACGGCCTCCCCATCGACGATCCTGTCCGGATAGTAGTCGGATCACCCCCACGGGCGTGGGGACGGCGTCCAGATCGGCGCGTACGCGGGTCTCGAAAGCGGATCACCCCCACGGGCGTGGGGACGGCTCGTTCGTCGAGCGGACGACACGTGTCACGCGCGGATCACCCCCACGGGCGTGGGGACGGCATGCCAAATCCTCCGCGCCGACCGTCAGTTCACGGATCACCCCCACGGGCGTGGGGACGGCTTCGCCGCGGCGCCGGATGCGGTGCCGTTGGACGGATCACCCCCACGGGCGTGGGGACGGCCGGTGAAGGCCGTGGCCTCACCGCTGTCGATCCGGATCACCCCCACGGGCGTGGGGACGGCTGCTCGGAACAAGCAGCGTGTTTTAACCGGCACGGATCACCCCCACGGGCGTGGGGACGGCCACCCCGCGAACTCCGAGATCACGGGGAGAACCGGATCACCCCCACGGGCGTGGGGACGGCCACCCGAGCGAACTGAAGATCGACGACACCGCCGGATCACCCCCACGGGCGTGGGGACGGCTGCATGCGCGTCGATGCCTGATGGACCCCAACCGGATCACCCCCACGGGCGTGGGGACGGCTCCAGCAGCGGCGGGCGGTGGTTCGCCGCTGCCGGATCACCCCCACGGGCGTGGGGACGGCGTCGCCGAATCTGTCGCTGGCACGATCAAAGACGGATCACCCCCACGGGCGTGGGGACGGCCGGGTGCCTTTGACCTGGACGGCGACAAGCACCGGATCACCCCCACGGGCGTGGGGACGGCATGGTCGGATCAGCCTCAGTGCGTCTCGCCAGCGGATCACCCCCACGGGCGTGGGGACGGCTTCTGCGTGGACCCTGCCATCTAGATGACCCCCGGATCACCCCCACGGGCGTGGGGACGGCTCCAGGACGAGATCCCCACCGGCGTCGGTGAGCGGATCACCCCCACGGGCGTGGGGACGGCGAGGCCACGAAGTCGGCGGTGGTGGCGCTGAGCGGATCACCCCCACGGGCGTGGGGACGGCGGCTGGGGACTGCCTGACGACCGCCCGGGTCGCGGATCACCCCCACGGGCGTGGGGACGGCTCCCGCGCTCGCCGAGGGCGACGTCATCTACGTGGATCACCCCCACGGGCGTGGGGACGGCCAGGTCGGCGCCACCATCCTCGCGTTCGGCGGCGGATCACCCCCACGGGCGTGGGGACGGCTGTGGCCGTACCCATTAGAACGGCACCTCCGTCGGATCACCCCCACGGGCGTGGGGACGGCAGCGAGGGCATCGGCGAGCCCTGGAAGCACCGCGGATCACCCCCACGGGCGTGGGGACGGCCCGCGCTGGCTGCGGTCGTGGTCATGGCATTCCGGATCACCCCCACGGGCGTGGGGACGGCACGATGAGCCTCGCGTGCGCGCGCCCGCGCGCCGGATCACCCCCACGGGCGTGGGGACGGCGCGGCGCCAGAAGCTCGGGCCGCCCTCCCGGACGGATCACCCCCACGGGCGTGGGGACGGCGGCAGCATCATGCACGGTGTAGCCCATTGCTGGGGATCACCCCCACGGGCGTGGGGACGGCACGAGCAAACGCCATCAGGCGGACAGCGCCACCGGATCACCCCCACGGGCGTGGGGACGGCCCGCAGGTGTCGCACGTCGGCAGCGGGCGGGCCGGATCACCCCCACGGGCGTGGGGACGGCATCACCTCGTCGAAGATCAGCACGGCTCCGTGCGGATCACCCCCACGGGCGTGGGGACGGCTACGCCCCGTTCAAGATCATCGTCGACATCGACGGATCACCCCCACGGGCGTGGGGACGGCGCTGAGCAGGTCACCACCGGTAAGGCGTTTCACGGATCACCCCCACGGGCGTGGGGACGGCCGGTGCCCGCGCCGATGAGCGTGCCCTCCTGGCGGATCACCCCCACGGGCGTGGGGACGGCGACAACCTGATGGCCGATGAGCAGCGCCTGGCGGGATCACCCCCACGGGCGTGGGGACGGCGGCGACGGTCCTCTCGTTGATGTGTCGCTGAACGGATCACCCCCACGGGCGTGGGGACGGCACTTGCTGACCTGGGGTTTTACAACGCTTCCGGCGTCTGTTGTGGTTGGAGTCCGATGAGTTGGAGACCGTCGAAGTCAAGTACGTGGCGCCGACGCTCACCGGCGGTTCTGATATTGAATCCCTGTTCGGTTTCGGCGGTGTGGATGCAGACGGCGGTTCCGTCAGCGACGCTGGCGGCGACAGCGGCCCACAGTTCATCACGGACCCGTGCGGAGACAGTGCCGACGTACAGCCCGGCAGTGGGTTCGACGAGCCATCGACTCAGGGCTCCGCGGACGTGGTCGGGCACAGCTGTCGTCGAAATCACGATCATTGAGGCCATGGGCCGCCCAGGTTGGTGAGGATGTCGTCGTCAGGGTCGGTGAGATCGCCGGTGTCCGCGGCGCTGTAGTTGACGCCGGCGGGGAGTTGGCCGATGTCGGGGTCCCACAGGTGGACCATGTCGACGGCGAGACCGCTGTCGGCACTCTCTGCGCCCTCGGCGTCGGTGTCGAGGTCGGCGTCGAGGTCGGCGTCGAGGTCAAGGTCGAGGAGGTTCTGGATGTCGGCGACGATGGTGGGTAGGAGCTTGACGAGACGAAACTCCTCGCGGAGCCGGGCACGGGCGGCCCGTTCGGGATCGGTTGAGGCGTGTAACGCGAACGCCAACGGAATAGTGATCTTCGCTTTGTACAGGTCTGCGATGTCGTAGACGAACGCAAGCTGCGTTCCGCTGTGCACGAAGCCGAGTGCCGGCGAACAGCCCAGGGCGCAGATGGTGGCGTGAACCACCCCGTACAGGCAGGCGTTTGCCGCGGAGAGGGCGAGGTTGACCGGGTCCTGGGTGTCCCAGCTCGCCGGATCGTAGTTCCGTCGGAAGCGGGGGATGCGGTGTTTCTGGCCCAGCAGCCGGTAGTAGGCCTTGACCCGCTGGCCTTCCATTCCGCGCAGCTGGGCGAGGGTGGTGCCGTCGGGGACGTCGGTGTTGAACCGCTGCCGGTACATCCGGATGGCGGCCTGTACCCGTCGCTCGTCATCGGCCCAGATCTTCGCCTGTTTCTCCAGCCAGTTGGTCGTCAAGGTGGCCGGGGCGATGGTGGCGTAGCTGCGGACACCGCCGGCACCGACGCAGACCAGGCTGGTGCCATGCCGGGCGAAGGTCGCCATCGCCGGCTGGGTGATCGATGTGCCGGGTCCCAGGAGTACGCAGGTCAGGGCTGCGGTCGGGATGTACACCTTCTCGGTGCCCCGCGGGGATTCGACCGAGGCCAGCACGCCGGTGTCGTCCTGGGTGATGCGGACCGACTCCACGTAGAGGAAGGACAGGCTATCGGCGATCCGAGGGAGCATCGCCAGCGTGGGCCGTCCGAGTTTCTGCTTGGCGGTCATGGTGGTTCTGCTCATCCGGCGGCCCCGATCGGGGCGAGACTGAGCAGGCCGGCACCGTAGGACTTGCCGCGGCCGACGCCGTCGAGCACCACGCGGCGCACCGCGTCGGGGTCGCTGACGACCGCAATGCCGTCGTAGCGGGTCAGGGCGTGCCGCACCTGGCCGCCGGACCCGCGTCGGCCGGTGGCGTCGTCGAACGGCATCGCGGTGAGGGTACGCAGGGCCAGCCCGCACCCGCTGGCCCGGGTAGCCCACCACGCGTCGGCCGCCGTGCCCCGCAACGGGATGATTTTTCCTTCTTTCGGTCCAGCATTGCGGCCGCCGCGCTTCACCGGGTTCGCGGTCAGCCGGTAGTGCACGGCGAGCCCAGGACGGAGGCCGTTGAGCAAGGGGGTGAGTTTCCGGGCCTCACAGGTACCGTAGCCGGCGGGCAGCCGGTCGGTGACCGGCTCCAGCCGGGTCTGGACGAGCAGCCGGGCACCGGTCGGCGTCTCTTCAACGCGGAACAGGACACCGGCGAGGTTCCGGGCGTCGGGACCGAGGTCGTCGGGAACCAGCGACATGACCCGTTGATGGAGACGCACGACATCGGCGAGATCACGGCGGACGTCGCCACGCCGCAGGTCCGGGACGATGCGCAGCAGCCAGGCGTTCACGAGCCACCCCGCATGTACCGGAAGAGCGCCTCGCGGTAGTTCCGGCCGGGTGACTGCACCAAGCTGGCGTTGACGGTGACGACCTGCCGGTACACCGAGCGGCGCTCGTAGCGCCGGTCGAGGGAGGCGAAGCTCACCGGAACGTCGGCGAGTTCGGTCACCGCAGCGTTGTCCTGGGCGGTCTCGGTCAGCAGGTCGACCTCAACCGTCCCGTCCTCGGTGCGGATGAACCGGGGCCGCCTGGGCAGTGGCACCCGCTCCCGCAGATCCCGTTCGGGCTCCTCCGTCCGGCGGCGCAACACGAACGGCTGATCCGGCGGGCAGGACCGGCGGCCCAGGTAGGGCTGCCACCGCGGATGCAGCAGCTTCTCCCCGACCTGGTCGACGAGCTCATCGGGGCCGGTGACCGCCACCGTGAACACCGCGTCGGACAGATAGCGACGGCGGATCACCAACGTTCCGGTGTCGCCCGGCCGGTGCTTACCGTCGGCGATCGGCACAGTGCGTGCTGGCGGCAATCCTCCGCCAACCGTCTGGAAGTCCGTGAGCGGCACGCCGGGGGCATCGACCCGCACGGTCAGCCGCAGATCGGCGAACCGGACCAACGATGCGCCACGAGCCAGCCCCATCGCGGCGGCGAACATCCCCACCAGACCGGACCGGGTGGGAAAGTTCGCCGTGTCCCGGTCTGCAAACGCGCTGTGCTCCCCCCACGACTGCAACGGCCCGGCCAGCCGCAGGACCAGTCCACTCATACCGCTGCCCCCGGGTAGGCGACGGCCACCGCGCCCGCGAGCAATTCCGGGTAGGAGCCGTACTGGGTGCCCAGCCCCTTATCCCGCGGCTTGCCGTCGATCGAGGCGTGGCCGTCCAGCAGAACCCCGTCTCTGCCCCAGACCTGGTGCAGGCCAGCGGCATAGTCGGTGAGGGCGTCGCGGGCGGGCTCACCACAGCCGCCTTCCAGCCCGGGCCGGACCGGCCGTTCGAACGCCGCCGCCAGCGAGATCGGCCGGTCGGAGCGGACCGCGACGTATGCCAGTTCGGGCAGGGTATTCGGTGCCGTCGCCGTCCGCTTCCCGCTCGGCAGCGCCGCCAGGAACGCCCGCAGGAACTGGGCCGTCAGCTCGGAGGCCGTGGCCACATCCCCGTCGAGATTGTCGACCAGCCCAGCCGTGTCGAGGCTGGCATACCGGTAGAAGACCCCGGCGGAGAACTCCCCGGCGTTCATATGCCCGCTCCCCTGATCGTCCGCCGAGGGGATGTCGTCAACCGCGGTGAAGAAATCGATCTCCGGATCAGTGGAGTGCACGGTGAAGGCGTGCGCGACCTGCACCGCGCCGTCCACCTTCCCGCCGGGCAGTTCGGCGAGCATCCGGCCGAACAGATTGATCGTGCCGTTGCGGCTCGACAGCACCGCCGCGACCTTGTCGACGGGCAGCACCGGCTTCTGCGTCTTCTTCCCCATCTCGGCCTGGAGCTTGTCCCGGTGACCGGCGGCAATCTCGGCCAGCTCATCCAGCCCTCCGGCGGGCAGATAGAGCAGAACCGAGGAGATGTCGTTCTTGTCGCGGTCCTTCTCGGTCTTGATGCCGCTCTTGCCCGCGGACATCAGCACCTGCTTGCCCGCGTAGCCGGCCAGCTCCGCCGGCCAGCCTTGGGTAACGAGCCGCTCGGCGACCGCGGTGACGATCCGGCGGGTCCGCACCGCCGGATCACCCAGAGCGGTCTCCACCTGAAGTCGAATAGCGCGCTTCCAAGATTGACTGGACACCCGGGTACGGGTCTTGCCGCCATAGACCACGGTCTTCGGCGCGCCGAGATCGTCCCGGTTCAGATTCGCATACGGGATGGTCTGCAACAGATGGATGTCGAGGAACTTCGCGGCGGTCATGGCGTCTCGCTTTCGGCGTCGTCAGTGGAACCGATGTCGGTGTTGTCGGTGTCGAGCTCGCCGGCCCGCGGGAGACGGACCGTCCGGTAGTAGTGCTGCAGCCACGCCTTCGCGATCGTGTCGGCGTTGCCGCCCCAGCGGGCCAGATCGACGATCAAGCGGGTCCAGTCGATGTCGACCTGCTCCGCCCGCAGGTAGCGGATGAGTCGGGGCAGCTGGCGATGCACACCCTCAACGTCCTGCCGGCATACCAGCCGCAGCCGCGCTTCCATCCGCCGGTAGACGTCTTCCCGATCCCGCACCGGGATCTTGTTGATGGCGTCGGCCAGGCATCGACCCAGGCTGCGCCACGGCGCGGGAGCCGGTTGGCCTCCACCCGGTGGCAGTGCCGCGGTCGGCTTACCCACCGATGCCAGCACGGCCTCGGCGGTGCTCTCGTGCTTCTCGTGGTCGCTGTCTGCCCCGGCCGCAGCCAGATGGTCGTCACGGGCCGTCCGAGGCTGGGCCGCGATGAGCGCCGCGACCGCGTAGAAGGCGCGTTCAACCGCGTCGATTTCGATCTTTTCTATCGGGCCAATATCACGCTCGTCGGTATCGGGCAGGAAGCGGAGGTACGGCGCGACCAACTTGTGCGCGGGCTGCACCATCGGGTGCGTCGGGGGCTTCCCCAGGCTCCGGCGCAACGCGGACCGATCTGCCGGTACCCGCAACGCCCTGGTCGTCGCCGTCACCAGCGCCCGAGCCGGGGCTTCCAGCCTTTCGCGGGTCGCCAGGGGATACCACCGCATGGCCGGTGCCCAAGCAGGCTCGCCCCCGGTGGTGGAAGTCTCGACAATGGTCATGCGGCATCTCTCCTGGGGCGGCTATACCGCACGGACGCGGTAACGGTTACGGGCCAGCGCTCGGGTCATCCGCCAGTGCTCCTGGGAGTCGACCTGGTCGGCGATGTCGTCGTAGACGTCACGAGCGACTTTTGCGAATACGTCCGGCGCGCTGTCGAAACGGGTTGGCGATGTCTGCCGGGCTGCGTCATCAAGCGTCTTCCAGAAAACCCGCTCCGCCTGCGGCCAGTACCGGCCTTCTGCCGCCGCGACCCACGGCCCGATCTCCTTGTCGGGCCGCGGCTGGCGGACACCGTCGTCGTCCGGGTCAGCCTGCTGTACCCACGCGCACCGCAACGCATAGACCAGAGCACTACCGACCCGCTCGGCCGCCTGCCGGGTGGAACTGATACCCCGGACGAACTGCGGGTCGCGCTCCTCCAGCCACCGCAACACCGACGGCGTCATCCGCGTGAAAAACCGCTTGTCGCGGGTCTGCCCGTCCTGGTCAAACCCGAACACCCGCACCCGTAGTTGCTCGACAAACTCGGCCGGCAGGTACTTCACGGCGTCGAACACCAGCGGACGGGAACGGCTGTCCTCACCGACGTCGTGCATGAGAAGCGCGTCGAGATCCCGCCACATCGCGCGGGTGACACTCGCCGGCCGTGGGTAGACATCACCCTTCTTACTCGTCTGATAGATCAGGTACTGGTCCTTCGCCGACGGACTTTTCTCTCGCCACGCCCAGGTGAGCGTCGCGTCGACCACGTGCTCACCCGTCTTGTCCGGCGTCAGCAGCACCGCATGCTGGAAGCGGCCGGCCAGCTCCCGCGCCATGCCTTTCACCGGCACCGGCCCACGGCGGGGGTCCGGCAGCTCGGGCAGCTCCCACGGCGCCAGATCCACCGCACGATCGCGGTAGGAATCGCCAGCGTCCGGGAACGGAATACCGGCCACCAGCGACTCGAACACTGTCCGCCCGACCGGATGGCACGACAGCCCACCCCGCAGCGGCCCGGCCGTGGTGTTCCCTTCCGACAGCGGGCCGATCTTCCGGGTCGTGCACCGCCCCGACGGGCCGTAATAGAGAGCAGCGATCAGATGCCACGCCGCCTCAGCCGCCGGAACCGGGGCCGGCTCCACCTCGGTATGATGATCGAACCACACCTGGTTGTTCCCTGCCGGACGACCGACGATCAGCCTGTTGATACCTGAGGTGGACGGACATTCCTCCACCAAGCGCGGATCCTGCAACCATGGCCGGGCCACGTCGAACAGGTCGAACCGGTCCGCGTACCGCTCGAAATACGCGTCCACCTCCGCCCCGTCGAACCGACCCTCCTCCAGTACCTCACCTCGGCGCCTGTCGAACTCGGCAACCTCGAGCTCGGCGTCGTCGAGCCCGGTCACCCGAGCGGCCAAGAGGTAAAGGAACCGCCACAGCCCGGCTGCCGCCGGAGCCAGCGGCACATCGACGTCCGTCAGCTCGTGAGCGCGGACGAGAAGCTCCCGCAACCCGACCCGCGTCCGCCGTGAGCCTTCGGGAACTGGTACCCACGGCCGTTCCCGCAGGTCAAAGCCCTGACGACTCACCATTGTCTGCTCACCAGCAATTCCCCCGAACTTTCCGGCAGCGTCGCCGGAATCCCGTCGGCCCGCCATCCCGGACCGGAGCACACCTAATCACCCACCGCCGACAGAACGCGGCCTCGTCCCTGGAATCCCATAGGCGTCTGACCAATGACCTACCGGTAGCGCTATGAGGTCAGCCTGACGATGATCGCACCAATAATCGCCAACGCAGCAACAATCAAGATCAATTCAGGGAGAGAGGCTCTCACTGCCACCGCCATCCTGTCGGGTACCGCTGCCGCTCCATCCGGCGATCCCGACACACCATATATGCATACTGCCCATAAGCAGAGCTACGGGATGCCGTTACCTAGTTCGGAACTTCACTGGTGGACCATCCACCCCAAACCTGCTTCACCCCCACGGGCGTGGGGAAGTAAGTAGTGCCGACCTACGGGTCGCCGTGACCTATGGATCACCCCCACGGGCGTGGGGACGTCCTGATTCTGCCAGTCGTCCACGGCCAGGATGGTCATCCGAGAAGGCCGAGGGTGATGTCGAGGCGGAAGCTACGGCCGCCGACCTCGACGGGGCTGACAACGCCGTCAGCGCCGACGATGTGGGGAAGCAGGAGCAGCTCCCGCAGCGTGGCGTTGTCCGACCAGGCTGGCGGCGGGGCGGTCACGTCGCGGTCGCGACGTCTCCAATCGCCGTCACGCATCGGGATGCTCTCACCGAGAATGGCCCGGATCTGGGCGGGGGTGAACCGGCCGTCCGGGCCGACGCCGGTCTCCGGAAGACGCCTGGTCCGCTCAGGGTCGAACCAGCGGACGCCGTCAACATCGACGTAGCAGCAGACGACCCGCACCGAATCGGCCCCGAGCCGGGTGGACACCCGATCCTCGTCGATCTCCTTCGTGGTCAACGGTTCGAGGTCCCGAAGCCTCGACGGCGCCTCGACAGCGGTCATCTCAGCGATCCCCGCTCGGGCCTCGTCCTCCATGAGCCGGTTGATCTCATCCTCGACCAGGTTCTCGTGGAACGTCTCGTCGTAGACCTCCTCAACCATCGGCTGCACATCTCCGGGAATCGCGACTCCACTGCCGGCCTTCTTCGCGAGGACGTCGTTGGTGCGCCGCAGCAGGGACCGGTCGTAGACGCCGGTCCACCGGTCCGGGAACACCAGGTCACCTTCATCCCCGCGGGGAAGGAGCACCGCCAGCCGTGGATTGTCGGTGGCCCACTTCGGTCGCAGGCCAGCCTTGTCCACCTGCGGATGGCGCTGGCAGCGCCCGGCCCGCTGCAGCAGTTGAGCGACCGGAGCCAGGTCACTGATGACCAGGTCGAAGTCGAGGTCAAGGGACTGTTCGGCGACCTGAGTAGCAACAAGAATCGCGGCCGGCGGCCGAGGTTCAACCTCGCGGCCGAACGCCGCCGTCACCCGCGCCGTCCGCTTCTCCCGTTCGCGGGCAGGCAGCCGGGCATGCAGCAGTTCCAGTACCGGCCCGGAATTATCTGTCCCGTCCCCTCGCGCACCGGCAGTCTCCTGCGCCTTCCATGCGGCGATGACGGTGAATGTGTCCTGCGCCTCGGCGACGGTGGTGCACACGACCATGACGCACCCGCCGTCACGGAAGACCGGTGCCAGCAGCCTGCGCAGTGCCGCCGACCGGTCCACACCGTCATCCACCAGCAACTTCTCTGCAGTTGAGGAGTCTTTCACCCGGGCGGGGATGTCGACGAGGTCGAGGCCGAGTGGCGGGCGGGGCGGGACGTCGAACACGCGTGTCGTCACCGTTGCGCTGGTCGCGTCTGCATACACCCAGCCGGGGTAGGCGACGTCAAGCGGCGCGCGGTGTCGCCGGCCGCGTGCCCCGTACAGATAGGCACGCAGCAGCCGCTCGGCAACCGGCCTCGGCAGCGTCGCCGACAGCAGCACCACCGGGACCTTCAACGCGCCGAGCCAGGTCAACAGACGGGCCAGCAGATACTGCATGTACGCGTCGTAGGCGTGAATCTCGTCGACGATGAGGACCTTCCCGGCCAGGCCCAGCATCCGCAGCACGTTGTGTCGCACCGGCAGGACCGTCAGCAACGCCTGGTCGACCGTGCCGACCGCCAGCGGAGCGAGCAGACCGCGCTTACGTCCCCGCAGCCAGGCGGTCGCGGCTGTGCGCGCTGTGCTGGTCGGATCGTCGTCGCCGGTGACCACCGCGCCCCCGCCGGGCTCGGACGCGTAGGCAGCGTTCAACCAGGCCATCGAATGGAGCAACGTGACAGCAGCATCCACATCGGGCTCGGCCCGGCGTTGAACGTAGGCCCGTATCCGCTGGTACATCTGGTCCGATGTCGCCATCGTCGGCAACGTCATGAACAGACCCGCCGTTCCGGCCGCGTCCCCCATCAACCGGGCCGCATGCAGGGCGGTCTCGGTCTTCCCCATCCCCATCGGCGCCATCACCAGCAACAGCCCCGGGCCGGACAGCAACGGCGGCAGGCCCTCGGCGACCGAGCGCTGCAGCGCGTTGGGCGGGTAGTCGGGGAACTCCTGCGCGAACGATCCGCCCTGCAACGCCAATCGTCCCAGGCCCGCGTCTGCGACCAGCTCAACGGCGTATTCCGCGGAACGCGTCCGGTGGCCGCACAACGCCGGCAGGTCCGCGTCGGCCGGGAGATCATCCAGGCGTTCCGAGAGGAAGTCCTCCTGGCTGACCAGCCAGTCAGCCAGGATCACCAGACCGCAGATCAGCGCCGCCGATTCGATCCCCACAGCTTTCGGTGCCGGCGGCGGAGCAAACACCCCCGTCACCGCGTCGAGCACAGCCCGCCGCTGGATCTCCCATTCCCCGGCGCCGAGCTGCGGAAATTCCAGGCGGCTGTCGAACTCCCGGGAGTCGACCCTGTAGAAACAGCCATGGTGGCCACCCAGGATCTGCGCGACCCGGGCTGCCGACGCGCCCCCGGTCAGGCCGGAAAAGTAGCCCAGTTCGCCGAGCACGCGGCCCAGGAACAGATGCGTCGCCCCGTCATGGCCGAAGTCCCGACGCGCGCCGTCCGTCGAGTAACCCGACAGCCGCGCGAACGCCTCGCGGGCCTGCATCTGGAAGCCCGGTATGACCTTCCCGATGTCATGCAGCGCCGTCCAGAAGGCGAGCAGGCGGCCCGCGTCCGGGTCGGAGACGCCGAGCCCGTCGGCTATCACCTGCCTGGCCGAGCGCGGCAGCACGTCCCGCCACAGCACCTCGGTGGCCGCACCGGAATCGATCAGATGACAGATCAGCGGGTACGGCCGCGGTAGCCCCTTGCTTTTCCCCCACAACCGAAGATCCACCAGCGGCACGCCGTCGCGCCCAGAACCGTCCACATCGACCCCCCAACCGATCTCGACAGGGTAGACCATGCCACGACACCCGTAGCCGGCCCCTTACAGACATGCACCCCCGTGGTTGCCGACCCGGCGGGGATCCGATAACATCCTGCAGAGATGATCTTGTTTTAAGTTTTAGATCTTGTAGTGCGTCACGAACACCGGCAAAGAAACGCGCGGTAGCTTCAGACGAGGAATCCTGGACGGTGTCGCGC